>NZ_JBTMUR010000029.1:0-16301 GCF_054473855.1 Stenotrophomonas genospecies 3 | reverse complement strand
CGCAAGCGCCCGAACGCACAGCCGCCAGCGGCTGGGCCGGGCCCCGGAGGGGGACTTGCAGCGGCCCCCGCAACCGGACCCACCCCGCCATCCCTCAGGAAACCAGCTTCTGCTGTTGCTGTTGCTGTTGCTGTTGCTCCAGCTCGTAGCGGGTGCAGGGCGCAGCCCTGCCAAACCCCTACCCCCTGGCCATTGCCTGCCACCACTGCGACAGCAGCTCCGGCCTGCGCAGGCGCTCGCGCCACCAGCGCAGAGCGGCGCCATCCTCACCGGTGCGCCAGGCCAGCCAGAAGGTTTCCTCCGGCTTGTGCTCCTCCACCTCGCGGATCACCAGCTGGCCGCGCGCCACCGCAGCGCGCGCACACGGTTCGGGCAGGAAACCGAAGCCCACGCCTTCGCACTGCAGCTTCAGCTTGCTGGCCATGTCCGGCACCGTCAGCATCTCCTGCCCCATCAACAGGCCGACCGTGCGCGGCAGCAGCCGCCGCGCCGAATCGGAGACGGCGATCGCACAGTGCTCGACCAGCTGCTCGCGACCGAGCACGCCCGGTACGTTGGCCAACGGATGATCCGGCGCGACCGCGAACACGAACTCCACCGTGCCAAGCGGCTCGACCACGTAACCACCGCCACTGGGGCCCTCGCCCGGTGCGCCGACCAGCAGGTCGGCGCGGCGGTCCAGCAGGGCCTCCCAGGTGCCGGACAGGGCCTCGCCGATCAGCCGCAGCCGGGTCGGCGCCTCCGCCTCACGAAACGCGGCGATGTCCGGCCCAAGCAGCCAGGTCGGGAACACCGAATCCACCGCCAGGGTCAGTTCGGTCTCCCAACCCGACGCCACCCGGCGCACCCGCAGCTCCAGCTCGCGGGCCGCGCGCAGCAGATGCCGCCCCTCGTCCAGCAGGGCGCGTCCGGCCTCGGTCGGCTCGGCACGCGGGCCGACCCGGTCGAACAGCTGGACGCCGAGGTCCTCCTCCAGCTTAGCCACGGTGTAGGAAATGGTCGAGGGCACCTTGTGCAGGGCCTTGCCGGCGCCAGCGAACGAGCCGCGGCGATCGATGGCGTCAAGGATCTGCAGGGCATCGAGGCTGAGCTTGAGCATTCGAATTTTTCGATGATGGCTGTCAAAACTATCCGTTTTTCAAACCCCGGGCGCAAGCGGATACTTCTCTCCAACGGGGAAACACAGAGGCTACCAGCCCACCCCGCCCCATCGAAACCATCGAACAAGGAGATTCCATCATGCTGCAGATCCGCAAGAGCGCTACCCGTGGCCTGGCCGAGCATGGCTGGCTGTCCTCGCGCCATACCTTCTCCTTCGCCAACTACTACGACCCCCGCTACGTCAGCTTCGGCCCGCTGCGGGTGATCAACGAAGACAAGGTGATCGGCGGCCAGGGCTTCGGCACCCACAGCCACAGCAACATGGAGATCGTGTCCTATGTGCTGGGCGGCGCGCTGGAGCACAAGGACTCGATGGGCACCGGCTCGGTGCTGCGCTACGGCGACGTGCAGCGCATGAGCGCCGGCAGCGGTGTCAGCCACAGCGAGTTCAATCACTCCGCCGACGAAACCGTGCACTTCCTGCAGATCTGGATCTTCCCGGACACCGAGAACATCACGCCGTCCTACGAGGAGACCCACTTCGCCCCGGAAGCCAAGCGCGGCCAGCTGCGCCTGATCGCCTCGCCGGACGGTGCCGACGGTTCGCTGCGCATCCACCAGGATGCCCGCATCTTCGCCACCATCCTCGATGGCGGCCAGAAGCTCCACCACGCGCTCGGCAACGGCCGTGGCGCCTATGTGCAGGTCGCCCGCGGCCAGCTGCAGGTCAATGGCATCACTCTGGAAGCCGGTGATGCACTGCAGGTCAGCGACGAAGCGCAGCTGACCCTGGAGAACGGCAACGACGCCGAAGTGCTGGTGTTCGACCTGCCGCTGTAACCGTAGCGCCCGCGATGCCATGACGCACCGCGGGCGTTTTCGTGCAGCGACTGGCGTCAGAACCTGTACGTCATCGCCAGCCGCACATTGCGCGGCTCACCCCAGGTGTAGGTGCTGTACCAGCTGAAGATCGTGTAGTAACGCTTGTCCAGCAGATTGTTGACGTTGAGCGTGGCCGACAGGCGATCGTTGAATTCATAGCGCGCCATCGCATCGAGCAGCCAATAAGGCTGGGTGCGATGCACCACCTTGGCCTGCGTGGCCGGGTTGGTGATCTCGCCGAAGGTGGAATCCTGCCAGCGCGCGCCACCGCCCAGCGTCAGCCCCTTCCAGTCGCCGCGCAGGCGGTAGCTGGTGTGCAGGCTGAACTGGTTTTCCGGCTCCAGTGTGGTCACCTTGGCACCGGCCTGGCGGGCGATCTTGTGCGAGAACCCACCCTGCACCTGCCAGCCCTCGGCCAGCTGGCCCGACATTTCCAGCTCGTAACCCTTGGTACGCACGCCCATCAGGGCGCGATAGGCATCCTGCCCGTCCGGCGTCTTGCCGCCGGTGGGCTGGGCGAAGTTGTCCTGGTCGAGCTGGAACAGCGCCGCACTGGCGTTGAAGCGCCCATCGAGGAACTCGGCCTTCAGGCCCATCTCGTAGCTGCGACCTTCCAGCGGACCCAGTGCCTTGCCCTGCTCGTCGCGTTCGCTGTGCGGTTTGAAGATGGTGCTGTAGCTGGCGTACACCGAATAGTGCTCACCGAGGTCGTAGACCACACCGGCATACGGCACGAACACGCCGGTCTCGCGCGTGTCCGGCGAGCGGTAGCTGGCCAGGCGACTGCCCACGATCACCTTCAACGGATCGGCCACGTCGAAGCGGCCGACCACGTACAGGCCGTTCTCACGCGTCACTTCGTTGTTGCTGTAGCTGCGCTGCCACTCCGGCTCGGGAATGTCGCCATTCCAGGTTCTGTAGTCCGGCACGGTATCCGGGAACCCCGCCTGCGGGCCGTAGCCGGTGTTGGTCCAGCGCTTGCGCGAGGCGCTGCCACCGACGACCAGCTCATGCTCGCGGCCGAACAGGCCGAAATGACCGCTCAGGTAGAAGTCGGCCGCATTGCTGACGGTCTTGCCAACGTACTTGCCGAGCCACAGGCTGACGCCCTCGCCGGTCAACGGATCGGGATTGCCGGCGGCGGCACCGGCCAGTGCCGCGTCATAGCCGTTGACCTGGTGGTTGAGCTGCAGCTTGGCCACCCAGTCGTTGGCGAAGGTATGCTCGAGCGTGGCGAAGCCGGTGCGCACATACTGGCGCCAGCCACTCCAGCGGGTGCCGTTGTTGAACGAACGCGGCATGTCATTGAAGTTGCCGGCACTGTCCAGAAGAGGGATGCCACCCCAGGTCGAGCCCTTCGGGTCGCTGTCCATCGTATCCCCACCCACGGTCAGCAGGGTGCGCTCGCCCAGATCGGCTTCCAGCACCGCGTAGCCCACCTTGCTGGTGCGCTGGTAGAAGTCGAGATTGGAATGCTTGTCCTGCCAGGCGCCCACCGCGCGACCGCGCACACGTCCATCGGCGGTCAACGGACCGCCAACATCGATCTCGGCACGATAGTCATCCCAGCGGCCCACACCCAGCGTGGCACTGCCGGCGAACTCCTTGCCCGGCTTCTTGCGCACCAGGTTGATGGTCGCGCCCGGATCGCCCATGCCGGTCAGCAGGCCGGTCGCGCCCTTGAGCACTTCGATGCGGTCATAGATCGCGGTATCGCTGAGCGTGTTGCCCGCCGAATAGGCCGAGTCACGCGACATCGGGATGCCGTCGTACTGGAAGTTCTGCACGGCAAATCCACGTGCGTAGTACTCGGTGCGCTCGCTGTCGTAGGTGACGATGCTGATGCCCGGGGTCACCCGCATCACGTCATCGATGCCGTTCAGGCCAAAGTCGTCCATCTGAGCGCGGGTAATGACGCTGATGGTCTGCGGGGTCTGCCGCGGGGTCAGCACCAGGCGGGTGGCGGTGGCGATGGTGCCCGGCGTGTACGCGCCGCTGCCCTCGGTGATGGTGCCGAGCAGGTTGGCGGTGACCTGCACGGTCTGCAGGGTCTGCGACGCCGGGGCCTCGGCGGCCTTGTCTGGCCCGGCGGCGGACTGCGCGGCTGCGATGCCGCTGCTGGCCAGTGCGGTGATCAGCAGGCCCTGGACAAGCGCCTGCGGCAGCGGCAGGCGACGTGGAAACGGGAGCGGAAAACGGACAGGCACAGACGACACGACGGGACCTCCACGATCGGGTGGGATCCTCTGGCGGCGGCTGGAGGCGGGATGGGGATGAGGCCGGATGGCCGCAGGCGCAGGAGTGTACTCCCCTGCGCCCCGGCTGTCGTGCGGTGTGCTGTGGTGCGGCGGGCTGCCGCAGGCTCAGCCGCCGATGGCGGCGCAGGCCTCCAGGATCAGTGCGGTCACGTCCTTCGGCTGCGAGGCCAGCGAGGCATGGCTGGCATCCAGCTCCAGCAGTCGCTTGGACTGCATGCGCGTGGCCATTGCCCTCTGGTTCTCCGGCGCGATCATCCGATCATGGCGGGACAGCTGGTACCAGCTCGGCTTGTGCTTCCACGCCGGGTCGCTCACCGCATCACCGAAAGTGCTGGCCAGCGGCGCCTTCTGGGTCACCGCCATCACCCGGCCCTCGTCTTCGCTCAGATCCTGGCAGAAGCTCTCATGGAACTTGTCCGCACGCAGCCACAGGTAGCCATCGCTGTCCGGCGCAAGGTTCGGCGCCGCCTCCGGCAGGTGCTGCTGGGTGATGCCACCGGGGCTCTCGCCGGCATCAGGCGCGAAAGCGGCGATGTAGACCAGGCCCTTCACGTTGTCCTCGTTGCCGGCCTGGCTGATCACCGCGCCGCCATAGGAGTGGCCGACCAGCAGCACCGGCCCGTCGATCTGCCGGATCATTTTCCGGGTGCGGCCGGCATCGTCGGCCAGCGAGGTGAGTGGCAGTTCCACCGCCTGCACGCGGTCATGGCCGTTGCGATGCAGCTCCAGGATCACTTTGGCCCAGTGTGCGGCCCCGCCCCAGAAACCATGGACGAGGAGGATGGTCGGTGTCGTGCTCATGTACGGATCTCCGGCAGCGGCCGGCGGAATGCCGACCGTGTCGCCACTGTCCGCGCAGGGCGTTAATCAGCGGTGACGCATTCGGGTCACTGCAATCGTATGCGTCGCTGGATGTCATGCATGGCACTTGCCGATCCCGCTTGCAAACGTTTTCATGGAGGATCCTTGGAGCTTCGTATCGCGCATGACGCCTTCATCCCCACGTGCCCAACAGCACGCCACCCGTGCCGCCTTCTTCATCCCTGGATTCGCCACCGCCGCATGGGCGCCGATGGTGCCCTACGCCAAGGCCAAGGCCGGGCTGTCCGACGCCAGCCTCGGCGCCGTGCTGCTGTGCCTCGGGCTCGGCTCACTGCTGGCGATGCCACTGGCAGGTGCGCTGACCGGACGGCTGGGATGCCGCCGGGTGATGGTGATCACCTGCGCGATGATGCTGTGCGCCCTGCCCTTGCTGGTGCTGGCGCCCTCTCCGGTAGCGCTGGGCGCGGCCCTGTTCGTGTTCGGCGCCGGCGTCGGTGCGCTGGATTGTGCGATGAACATGCAGGCGGTCGCGGTCGAGCGCGACGCCGGGCGCGCGATGATGTCCGGCTTCCACGCCTTCTACAGCATCGGTGGCTTCGTCGGCGCCGGCTGCATGACCGGCCTGCTGATCCTGGGTACGCCGCTGTGGCTGGCCGCGTTGGTTTCGGTGGCCGCACTGCTGCTGGTGGCAGTGCTGTCGGCACCGCACTGGCGCCCACAACGGATCCTGCATGAAGGCCCCCTGCTGGCACTGCCGCATGGCGTGGTGCTGTTCATCGGCGTGCTGGCCTTCGTGGTGTTCCTCGCCGAGGGCTCGATGCTGGACTGGAGCGCGGTGTTCCTCGCCGAAGTGCGGCAGGTGCCACGTGACCAGGCCGGTGCCGGCTTTGCACTGTTCACCCTGGCGATGACCGCGATGCGCCTGTTCGGCGACGGCATCGTCGAGCGCCTCGGCCGGACCCGCACCCTGATCTTCGGCGGCATCACCGCTGCTGCGGGTTTCACCCTGGCGACGCTGGTGCCATCGTTCCCGGTGGCGCTGGCCGGCTACGTACTGGTCGGGCTGGGCTGCGCCAACATCGTGCCGGCGCTGTTCTCGATGGCCGGCCAACAGCGGGTGATGCCGGAGAGCATCGCCATCACTGCGGTCACCACGCTGGGCTACGCCGGCATCCTCGCCGGACCGGCAGCGATCGGCGCACTCGCACACGCTACCAGCCTCGGCTTCGCCTTCCTGTGCGTGGCCGCGCTGCTGCTGGGCGTCGCGGCGTCTGCGCGCTCGCTGGCAAGACGGGTGGCCTGACAGAAAAAAGGGGACGGAGGGGATTAAGTCGTTTCTGGCCCAGCTGTGCGGGAAACGACTTAATCCCCTCCGTCCCCTTTTCTCAGCTGCGTGTCAGCCACTCGGCCTGGGCCGGCAGCTGGGGCGCCGGGCACGTGCTCTGCGGGTGGTGCTGGTCGCGCGCCATCCAGTCATCGACCACTCCGGCCAGCAGGTCCAGCCGCAGCGGCAGGGTGATGTGGTCCTCGCCGCGCATCTCGATGTAGTGTGCGCGCGGGTTGGCCTGGGCCAGTTCGCGGCCCTGGCTGACCGGAATGTGCTGGTCGCCCTGCCCGTGCAGCAGCAGTACGCAGGCGCGGGTATCGGCCAGCGCGCGCGCTACATCCACGCGGTCCAGATCAACGTCGATACGGCGGCTGGCGGCGGCGATCACCTGGTTGATGTCCTGGCCGCCGTAGCGCCAGCGCGCGTACGACGCCATCGCCTGCGCCTTCAGGCCTTCCGGCTGCAGTCCCATCAGGTGTGGAATCATCGTGCGGATCGCCACACCGGCATTGGCGAACGATTCCATCGCCACCACGCCTTCCACCTGGTCGCCCAGCTTGTCGGCGGTGAACACCGCTGTGGCGGCGCCATAGGACACGCCGAACAGGTACAGCGGGCCGGTTACTTCACCACGTGCACGCAGCTCGCCGATTACATCCACCACATCGTCGGATTCATAGGTGCCGTATCCGGACGGACCTGCACCGGACTGCCCATGGTTGCGCAGGTCCAGCGTGATCACGCGATAGCCGGATTCGGCCAGCTGCAGCGACCACGGCAGCATCGAATCACCGTTCATCATCCAGCCGTGCAGCAGCACCACGGTGCCGCGCGGGGCCTGCGCGCGGAACGGTTGCGGTACTGCCAGGCTCAGGCCGGTATCCAGCGGCAGGCCGTTCTCGTGGCGCTGCGGCAGGTAGTGATAACGCGCGCCGTAGTCGCCGGGATCGAACACACGCCAGAAGATCGGCACGCCATCGCGGCCCGGCGCGAAGCCATGGCGGTTGGGCAGTTCGGCGATGGCCGCGGCAATACGCGGGCGATCGAGCAGGGTCGATACGCCACCTGGCGCGATCAGCCTGTCGGCGAGCGAGGTGGACGAGGCATTGATCGAGGAGGAGCATGCAGCCAGCCACAGGCCGGCGCACGCCAGCAACAGCAGCAGCAGGCGCTTCATATCACGTCATTGGGGTGAATCAGACAGGCTGGGACGTTAACGCCCCGATAGACCGGTCATCTATCGCGCGCGGATGACGGCTTGATGACAACGCAGGAACGATTCAGCTTGGTGTACAAGCTGTATCCGTTCAGTCATTGATCCGGATCAATGAACGCGCGCGCGGGATTGCCCACAGTGCCGCCATGCGCACCTCGCTCAAGCTCGCCATTGCCCTGGCCGCCACGTTGGCCGCCGCCTACGGCATCGCCCGCACCACGCCCTACTGGTTCGCACCGCGACAGACGGCGCAGGTCGACATCCACGATCCGACGCTGATCGCGCAGGGACAGTACCTGTCGCGCGCCGCCGACTGCGCCGCCTGCCACACTGCGCCGGGCGGCAAGCCGTTCGCCGGTGGCCTCGGTATGCAGACGCCGATGGGCACGATCTACTCGACCAACATCACGCCCGATCCGGACACCGGCATTGGCGCCTACGACTACGCCGACTTCGAGCGCGCGGTCCGTCGCGGCATCCGTCACGATGGGCAGCCGTTGTATCCGGCAATGCCGTATGCCTCATACGTGATCGCCAGCGATGCCGAGATCAAGGCGCTGTACGCCTACTTCATGGGCTCGGTGCAGCCGGTGAAGCAGGGCAACGCCGACAGCACGATCCCTTGGCCGGCCAACATGCGCTGGCCACTGGCCTGGTGGCAGCTGCTGTTCGCACGCCCGCGTACGTTCAACCCGGATCCGTCGCTGGATGCCAGCCAGCAGCGCGGCGCCGAACTGGTGGAAGGCCTGGCCCACTGCGGCGCCTGCCACACGCCACGCGGCCTGGCGTTCCAGGAAAAGGCGATGGCCGATGATGGCAGCCGCCAGTTCCTGTCCGGCTCGGTGCTGGAAGGCTGGTATGCGAAGAACCTGCGCAATGAATCAACCGGTCTGGCCAGCTGGAACGAGGGCGAGATCGTCGACTTCCTGCGCACCGGACGCACCGATCGCTCCGCGGCCTTCGGCGGCATGGCCGACGTGGTCGAGCACAGCACGCAGTACCTGTCCGACGCCGACCTGCTGGCGATGGCCCGCTACCTGAAACAGCTGCCGGCGCGCGAGGGCCGCAGTGCGCAGTGGTCGCCGGGTACCGACACCACCACCGCCGCACTACGCAGTGGCGACTATCGCGTGGCCGGCTCGCTGGCCTATGCCGAGCATTGCCAGGCCTGCCATCGCGCCGACGGCCGCGGCATGCCACGGGTCTACCCGGCGCTGGCCGGCAACTCGATCGTGTTCGCCGATGATCCCAGCTCGCTGGTACAGGTAACCCTGATCGGCGGCCGCACGCCGCATACCCCGCACGACCGCATGGCCTTCACCATGCCCGGTTTCGAGCAGCTGCCGAATGCACAGCTGGCACAGATCCTGACCTTCATCCGCAGCAGCTGGGGCAACCAGGCCAGCGCGGTGAGCGAGGTCGACGTGGCGCGCATGCGCCGGGTGGTGCGTGACAAGCCGGTGCACTACGTTCCGCAGGAGGCCGCACGATGAAACGTTCGCGCAAACGCTCCCGCCTGCTGGTCGGCAGCGTGGTCACCCTCGTGCTGCTGGCCGGCGCCCGCACCCTCGCCTATCGCCATCTGTACCCGGACCTGGATGCTGCCGTAGCCAGCACGATCGATGTCCTCGATGCGCAGGGCAAGGTGGTCGGCCACTACCACGCACCCAGCGCCGAGGAGATCGCCGGGCTCGGCAATGCCGAATCGGTGATGCTTGGCCGCCGCCTCCTCAACGAGACCGCACGGCTGCTGCCGGACAACGTCGGCAACGATCTGAACTGCAATTCGTGCCACATGGCCGAGGGCAAGCGACCGTTCGGCAACCACTATTTCAACACCGGCGGCGGCGCCTATCCGCGTTACATGCCGCGCCCGGGCAAGGTGATCGGGCTGACCGAGCGCATCAATGGCTGCCTGCAGCGCTCAATGAACGGCAAGCCGCTACCGAAGGACTCACCGCAGATGCGCGCCATGCTCGATTACATGGCGTGGCTGAGCAGTCCCGTGCCAGACGGTGCAAAGGTGGCCGCCCCCAGCGAGGGCCCCATCGACAGCACGCTGACCCCGGACCCGATCCGTGGCCAGGCGCTGTACGCCGTGCAGTGTGCCGCCTGCCATGGCGACAACGGCGAAGGCCGGCGCGACGCCAGCGGTGATATCGCCTTCCCGCCGCTGTGGGGCGACCACAGCTTCAACATCGGCGCCGGCATGGCGCGCCTGTACAAGGCGGCCGGTTTCGTCAAGCACAACATGCCGCCGGCGGTGACCCGCGAGCCACCACTGGGCCAGCAGGTGATGCCCGACCAGGATGCGGTGGACATCGCCAGCTACTTCATCAACCAGCCGCGGCCGGACTTCGCCAACAAGAGCAAGGACTGGCCGCGCGACCCGAAACCCAAGGACGCGCGGTACTGAGGAGGGCGTGGTTCAGCGCTTGACCAGCTCGACCCGGCGATTTCGCGCTTTGCCTTGCTCGCTGCCATTGTCGGCTACCGGCCTGTCGGCGCCGAAGCCGGCCGCCTGCAGGCGGTCGGCGGCGATGCCCTTGGCGGTCAACGCCGCCACCACCGACCGCGCACGATCCTCGGACAAGCTGCGGTTGTGCGCGGCCGCGCCACTGTTGTCGGTGTGGCCTTCAATCGACAGTTTCAGCGACGGGTCGGCACGCAACAGGTCCAGCACCTGCGCCAGTTGCGGTTCGGACGTCGGCAGGATCTGCGCCTTGTCGGTGGCGAAGTTGACCTGGATCGCCACGCGGCCGTCGCTGTCCAGCTTCTTCTTCAACGCATCGGCCGGCAGCAGCGCCGCGGTCTGGGTGAAACCCTTGCGCTCGACCACGACCCAGCCTGCGCTGAGGTATTCGAGGCGAGCATGTACCCACACCTGGCGGCCGTCAGCCAGATCGACGCGATAGACAACGGTGTCGTAGTTGTCCCAGCTGTAGCTGGCCGCGTTGCCGTAGGACGACTGCACCTGCTTCGACACGCCCTCGGCCGCCTCGTGCGGGATGCGCCCCTCGAACACCTTGGTGCCGTTGACCTGGGCCATCATCGCCTCAAGGTTGCGGCGTACTTCATGCATCGAGTATTCGCGCTCGCCCTTGTCGAAATCGGCAGCGAAGGTGCGGCCCTCGACCGGTTCGAAGTGATCTCCGGTCCAGAACGGGAAGGCATCGAAATCACGCTGCTCGGGCGTGTTGCGCTCACGATAGCCGGCCGGCAGGGACAGGTGCGGGAAACTGTCCGACCACTGCGCGGTGGCCTTGAACGGAACGTCATCCACGACCACCAGACCGGCGCCGTTGCTGTCCACCGCCAGCTGCACCCACACGGTGCGGTTGGCCTGGCGCAGCACGTAGACGGTGGTGGGTGCGTCCTGTTCACCGTTCACCGCATCGATGAAGCCACCCCCGATCTCGCCTTCCAGTTGCGGGCCATAGTAGATGTCGCGCAGCAGCGTGCCTTCAAAGACCTTGCGGCCGCCAGCGGCGGTGATCACGCCGTCGAAGTTGCGCTGCACTTCCAGCGCGGAGAACGCCTTGTCGGGGGCCACCCCACTGTCGGTCACGATGCGTGCCGACCAGCTCGGACCTTCCACCCAATGCACACCCTCGCCCATCCGGAACGGGAAGCGCGCCCAGGCGCGCGGGTGCGGGGCGTTCTGCGGCGCGTAGCCCTGCGGCAGGCTGAAGAACGGCAGCTCACCCAGCGCGGTGTCGCTCAGCGGCACGCTGCTGGTGTCGAAAGGCACCAGCGGCACCGGCTTGCCATCGCGGTCGGTGAGTGCGGTGCCGTCGGCGGCGGCCGTTGAACCCGCTGGGGCGGCGGCCGGTGCTGCGGCCTCGTCCGCCGTGGCTGGCGCAGGCGGTGCCACCTCTCCATCCGAGGGCGTCCGGTTGCACCCTGCCAGCAGCACCAGGGCTGCACCTCCCAGCCAGATCTTCGATCGCTTCTGCATCGCCACCACCTCAGGTCCATTGAAGCGCCGAGCATACCCGAAGGCCGTGACCGCCCCCACAGTGCCATCGTTCCTGCGCTGCCACGTCATCCCGATGTCATTGGCGCTGCCGACACTCCGGGGTTTTCCTCCCTCTGAAGGTCCGGTTTCGATGCGAACGATTGCGCGTTTTCCCCGTGTCTCGCTGCTGGCCCTGCTGATCGCCCCCGCCCTGGACGCCCTCGCAGAAGCACCGCAGGGCGATACGGGCGAAGCGCGCAGCAGCGATGCGCGTACCCTCGACCAGGTACAGGTGATTGGTCAGGCCACCAGTTACGCGAAGACTTCGGTGCGCGCGGAAACACTGAACCGGCAGACCGTGATGAGCAGCGTCAACGACACGCTCAACGAAGTGCCCGGCGTGGTGGTCAGCGAGGCCGATGCCACCGGTTCGTCGGTGTGGGGCACGCAGATCAGCATGCGCGGCTTCGTGACCAACCGTGACACCCAGCAGATCGGCACCACCATCGACGGCCTGCCCAATGGCGGCTCGGGCTACGGCGGCGGTTCGCTGGCCAACCGCTACATCGATACCCTGGACCTGGAAACAGTGGAAGTCAGCCAGGGCACTGCCGACATCTCCTCGCGCTCGAACGAGGCGCTGGGTGGCACGCTCAACTTCCTCACCAGCGACCCACTGCAGGACAGCCGCCTGCGCTTCGTGGTCGGTGCCGGTGACAACGAAGCGCGCAAGTACTACGTGCGCTACGACACCGGCCTGCTCGGCGGCCATACCCGCGCCTGGGTCAGCGCTTCTTCCGCACGTGTGCACGACTGGATCGATGGCAGCGGCAAGACCAGCAATGACCACATCGCCGGCAAGTTCATCACCGAGCTGGATCGCTGGACGCTGACCGGCTACCTGTCCTACAACGATGCCGACGAGCCGGAGTACACCAGCGTCTCGCCGAAGGGCTTCGCCACCAATCCGGACCGCGACAACCTGGTCGGCACCCTCACCGGCATTCCGTACCTGGACCAGAACTACCGTTCCGGCTCGCGTGCGCTGCGCGAGAACACCTTCGGCTACCTGCGCGCGACCTTCGACGGCGGCAACGGCTTCAAGGCCTCGGTGGCGGCTTACGGGCACCGCATGGAAGGTCGTGGCGACTGGCTGCCCCCCTACCTGGCGCAGGTCAGCGATGATGGTGCCGGTCGCCCGGAGTCGGAGTACATCGGTGGAAAGACCGTGTACGGCGGCAGTAACCGCGGCCAGATTTTCTTCGTCAATCCCGATGGCAGCGCCGCGCAGCGCCTGGCCAGCTGCACCCCGCGCCTGGGCTTCACCGCCGAGTACGATCCGAACTGCTACGCGGGCAACGTGCTGGGCGCGCAGTCCTACCGCCACACCCACTACGACAACGACCGCATGGGCGTGACCGCCGACGTCGAATGGCGGCAGACCTTCGGTGCGATCGACAACACCATCCGTGGCGGCCTGTGGGTGGAGAAGCTAGACCGTTCGGCACGCCGTGACTGGCACCGCCTGCTCAACGTCGGCCAGGACATCGCCTTCGACCATCAGCCGTACTGGGTGCAGTTCGAGGACAAGTACAAGGTTGACGAGCAGATGTACTACGTCGAGGACGTGGCCCGCTTCGGGCCGTTCAGTGCCCGCCTGGGCGTGAAGCAGTTCTTCGTCGACCAGTCGCGCCGCCGCGTGATCGGTGCCAGCGAGCACGTCAAATCCGATTCCAGGTCCGATCCGCTGCTGTCCACCGGCTTCACCTGGGCACCCGGTGTGGAAGGCATGGAGCTGTTCGCTGGCTTCTCGCAGAACTTCGCCGCCATTCCCTCCGGCGTGCTCGGCGAGACCGACCCGCAGCGCTTCCGCAACGTCGAGCCGGAGACCGCCGACAACATCGAAGTCGGCATGCGCATCAGCCGCTGGCCGCTGACCGCGTCGGTCACCCTGTACAACATCAAGTTCGACAATCGCATCGTCTACCTGCCGGCTGGCTTTGTCAGCGGCATCGACTACCTGGGCGAGACCGACGGTGTCTACGAGAACTTCGGTGGCGTGGAAAGCAACGGCCTGGAGGCGGCGTTCGGCTACGGCTGGGACAATGGCTGGCGCCTCAACGCCGCCTATACCTACAACCGCTCCAAGTACCTGGGCAGTGGCGATGCCGCACGTGATACCCAGCTGGGCATCGTCGACGGCGCCAAGGTGATCGGCCAGCCCGAGCAGACCCTGGTGCTGTCGGCCGACTGGCAGGGCGAAAACTGGAACTTCGGCCTGTCCGGTCGCTACCTGGGCACCCGCTACCTCGACGCCGCCAACGTCAACAAGCTGCCCTCGGCCACCGTGTTCAACGCCAATATCGGCTTCGACCTGCAGGGCCTGTCGCCGCGCCTGAAGGGCATGGGTGCCAACCTGGTGGTGAGCAACCTCACCGACAAGCGGTATCTTGCAGGGGTGGACGGCCGCGACAACGCCTTCATCGGCGCCCCGCGCACTGTCGGCATCTCCTTCCGTGTGGACCTGTGAGTGAGCCCGTGACTGATATCGGCCGACGCCGGTTGTTGCAGGCCGGCGTTGCCGCCGGCCTTTCCCCGCTGCTGCCCAGCATCGCCCGGGCCGCAGCGATCGCCCCCGCCGCGCAGACGCGTAGCCTCGAAGACCTGCAGCACATCGTGGTGTTCATGCAGGAGAACCGCTCGTTCGACCACTACTTCGGTACGCTGCCGGGCGTACGGGGGTTCGGCGATCGCTTCGTGGCTCCCGCGCCGGCACTGCAGACCGGCGGCCGCACGCGCAGCCTGTGGCTGCAACCCGATGCCAGCGGCACGCGCGCGATCGCACCGTTCCCGCTGGATACCGCCGCGCACTTCGGCTACATGCGGGTGGAAGGCACGCCGCATACCTGGCCCGATGCACAGCGCGCCTGGGACCACGGCCGCATGGGGCAATGGCCGAAGGCCAAGCAGAACCATTCGATGGGCTATTTCCAGCGCAGCGACCTGCCCTTCCAGTTCGCGCTGGCCGATGCCTTCACCATCTGCGACGCCTACCACTGCGCGATGCAGGCCGGAACCAACCCGAACCGGGTGTTCCTGTGGACCGGTCACAATGATGCACACGCGCGTGCTGGCGGTCCGGTGATCGCCAACTCGCACGACAACTTCCCCGAGCACGGCGGGCATCCGGCGTCGTATCGCTGGACCAGCTATGTCGAACGCCTGCAGAAGGCGGGCGTCTCCTGGCAGATCTACCAGGACATGGCCGACAACTTCACCGACAACCCGCTGGCCGGCTTCGAGGCGTTCCGCCAGGCCTACCGCGCTGCGCCGGGGCATGACCCGCAGCTGCGCGCACGCGGCGTCAGCACCCGTGGCCTGGCGCAGCTGCACCAGGATGTGGTCGATGGACGCCTGCCGCAGGTCAGCTTCATCATCGCCGACGCGGCCGGCAGCGAGCATCCCGGCCCCTCCAGCCCGGCCCAGGGCGCGGCCTATACCGCTCGCGTGCTGGATGCACTGACCGCCGATCCAGAAGTGTGGAGCCGCACCGCCCTGCTGCTGATGTTCGACGAGAACGACGGCTTCTTCGACCACATGCCGCCACCGGCACCGCCTTCACCGATAAACGGTGGCTGGGCGGGTATGTCTTCGGTCAGTACCGAAGGCGAGTACCACCGCCATCCGGCACCGGGCGACGAGAAGTACGACGCCGCCGAGCTGCGCGGCCGCCCCTATGGGCTGGGTCCGCGCGTGCCGCTGTACGTGATCTCGCCCTGGAGCCGCGGTGGCTGGGTCGATTCGCAGGTGTACGACCACACCTCGGTCATACGGCTGATCGAACGCCGCTTCGGCGTGGCCGCACCGGATATCTCACCCTGGCGCCGTGCGGTCTGCGGAGACCTGAGCAACGCCTTCGACTTCGCCCAGCGCGATACCCGTCCGTTCGTACGCGGCCTGCCCGACGTGAGCGCGGCGGCCGCACGTGCCGCCGCCCTGCCAGGACGCACCGTGCCAGCGTTGCCGGAGGGGCTGGAACCGGCGCAACAGGAACGTGGCGTACGTCCGGCGCGTGCCCTGCCCTATCGGCCGCAGGCATCGATTGCCGCGATCGACACATCGGGCGTGGAACTGGTGTTGTCCTGCGAAGGTGCGGCAGCGGTCCTGCATGTCTACGATCGGCTGCGGCTGGGTGCAGTGCCACGCCGCTATACACTGATACCGGGCACGCCACTGCGCGAACGCTGGGCGCTGGATGCACAGGGGCGTTACGACCTGTGGCTGCTTGGCCCGAACGGCTTCCACCGTCACCTCCAGGGTGCTGCCAAAGGGCCCGTCGTGCAGGCGTCGGTCGAGCGCGCCGACGGCCAGCTGCGGCTGCACCTGCGCAATCTCAGCGATACCGCACAGCAGCTGCGCGTGCATGCCGGTGCCTATGCCGGGCACATGCCGGAACAGACGCTTGCGCTGCCGGCGCATGCGGAGACCGCATTGGCGTGGGATGCAGCGCCTACCGCGGGCTGGTACGACCTGCAGGTCAACGCCGGTGAGAGTGTGCTGCGCCTGGCGGGCCGTGCCGAGGATGGGCGTCCTGGCACCAGTGACCCGGCGATGGGCAGCGAACCACTGCGCTTCGAGCACGATTGAGCCGCTCCGCCCTTGTAGAGTCGAGATCCTATGTTCGTGGTCAAGCCTGCTGGAAGCAGGCTTGACCCACCTTCAGCATGGCCGGATCGA
>NZ_JBTMUR010000028.1:0-16409 GCF_054473855.1 Stenotrophomonas genospecies 3 | reverse complement strand
ACGAAGGTCTGCGCTTCGCCATCCGCGAAGGCGGCCGTACCGTCGGCGCCGGCGTGGTCTCGAAGATCATCGAGTAAGCCTGCAGTACCGGTGGTTGCATAGCGCCGCCGGTTACGCGAATGGCGGGCCGGGAACCTCGGTCCGCCTTCGCCGTCTAAGGGAAGGCAAGTTTCAATACGTACGCCAGTAGCTCAATTGGCAGAGCAGCGGTCTCCAAAACCGCAGGTTGGGGGTTCGAGTCCCTCCTGGCGTGCCATCTGCCCACCTTATCCAGCGGCCTGGGCCGCTAAAGCAGACACAGTCGGATGAATAGCAAGATCGAACACTCCAAGGACAGCTCCGCCAACGGCGGGGATATCGTCAAGTACGTCGCCGCATCGCTGCTGGTGCTGGCCGGTCTGTTCGTCTGGTTCTGGTTCTCCGCCGACTCCGGTCGCGCCACCCAGCTGGGTGCGTGGGCGGGTCAGCTGCGTGCGTTGGCGGTCGTGGTCGGTCTGGTTGGCGGTATCGGCGTGTTCATGCTGACCGGCAAGGGGCGCGACACCCGCGAATTCCTCTCCGAGTCGCGCTTCGAACTGCGCAAGGTGGTCTGGCCGACGCGCCAGGAAGCCATCCGCATGACCTGGGTCGTGATGGTGGTGGTGACCATTCTCAGTCTGTTGCTGGGTGGGTTCGATTACGTCATTCAGTGGCTGGTTCAGTTGTTCCTGAGCCGCTAAGGAGAATTGCATGAAGCGTTGGTACGTCGTTCACGCCTATTCGGGCTTCGAGAAGTCGGTGGCGCAGGCTCTGCGCGATCGCATCGTCCGTGACGGCATGGAAGAGCGCTTCGGCGATGTCCTGGTCCCGACCGAAGAAGTGGTCGAGATGCGCGCTGGCCAGAAGCGCCGCTCCGAGCGCAAGTTCTTCCCGGGTTACGTGCTGGTCCAGATCGAGACCCACGAAGAAGCCGGTATTCCGCGCATCGACAACGAAAGCTGGCACCTGGTCAAGGAAACCCCGCGCGTGATGGGCTTCATCGGCGGCACCGCCGACCGTCCGCTGCCGATCGCCGATTCCGAGGCCGAAGCCATCCTGAATCGCGTTCAGGAAGGTGTCGAGAAGCCGCGTCCGAAGGTGCTGTTCGAGCCGGGCCAGATGGTCCGCGTTACCGACGGCCCGTTCAACGATTTCAATGGCGTCGTCGAAGAAGTCAACTACGAGAAGAGCCGTCTGCGCGTCTCGGTGCTGATCTTCGGTCGTGCCACTCCGGTCGAACTCGAGTTCGGCCAGGTCGAAAAGGCTGTCTGATCCGGCCGTGGGTCGAGCAAGCTCGACCGCTACGGGACCAGAAACCGGGCGCTGCCCGGTTTCTCTCGTTTACGTGCCGCTTCAGGCATGTGAAGAAAAAACCTGATATAGTGCGCGGCTCCCCGCTGGGAAGCCAGCAGGACGAGGCCGCCGCAAGGTGGCCTTCAGCATGATTTCAAAACGCGATGCCGGGACGCGTGATTCCCGGTCCGATGGGGAGCCTGTTGTCGAAAGGCGCTAGCACCCGGAGAGTACTCACATGGCAAAGAAAGTTGTCGGTTACATCAAGCTGCAGGTGAAGGCCGGTCAGGCCAACCCCTCGCCGCCGGTCGGTCCTGCGCTGGGTCAGCGCGGTCTGAACATCATGGAATTCTGCAAGGCGTTCAACGCTGCCACGCAGAAGCTCGAGCCGGGTCTGCCGGTTCCGGTGATCATCACGGCCTACTCGGACCGTACGTTCACCTTCATCACCAAGAGCACCCCGGCCACCACCCTGCTGAAGAAGGCCGCTGGCATCTCGTCGGGCTCCAAGCGCCCGAACACCGAGAAGGTCGGCAAGGTCACCCGTAAGCAGCTGGAAGAGATCGCCAAGGCGAAGGAACCGGATCTGACTGCCGCCGATCTGGACGCCGCCGTGCGTACCATCGCTGGCTCTGCCCGTTCCATGGGCCTCGTGGTGGAGGGTTAATAAGATGGCACAGACCAAGCGTGAGAAGGCCATCAAGGCCGCCGTCGTTCCGGGCAAGGCATACGCCTTCGAGGACGCGATCAACATCCTGAAGAGCGCCACCAAGGCCAAGTTCGTCGAGTCGATCGACGTCGCTGTGCGCCTGGGCGTCGATGCGAAGAAGTCCGACCAGCAGGTCCGTGGCTCCACCGTGCTGCCGGCCGGTACCGGCAAGTCGGTCCGCGTCGCCGTGTTCGCTCCGGCCGGTGCCAAGGCTGACGAAGCCCTGGCCGCTGGCGCCGAAGCCGTCGGTATGGATGATCTGGCCGAGAAGATGCAGGCCGGCGATCTGAACTACGACGTCGTCATCGCGACCCCGGACGCCATGCGCGTCGTCGGTAAGCTGGGCACCGTGCTGGGCCCGCGCGGCCTGATGCCGAACCCGAAGGTCGGCACCGTTTCCCCGAACCCGGGTGAAGCCGTGAAGAACGCCAAGTCGGGTCAGGTCCGTTACCGCACCGACAAGGCCGGCATCATCCACTGCACCATCGGCAAGGCCGACTTCGCCGAAGACGCGCTGAAGTCGAACCTGACCGCGCTGCTGCTGGACCTGATCAAGGCCAAGCCGGCCACCTCGAAGGGCACCTACCTGCAGAAGGTTTCGGTCAGCTCGACGATGGGCCCGGGCGTCACCGTCGACCAGTCGTCGCTGACCCTGAAGTAATTGTTTCAAGCGGTCACGGTACCTTCGGTGCCGTGACCGTGACATTTGAAGGCATCGCTGGCCGTACATCGCCCGCGGTAGCCGTCAAAGACCGCAGGCGCGGTCGTGGCAATACCGGCGACGGGCACGGAAGCTCGATCTGGCAAGGAGTCGCCGCCGGAGCAGTCATGAGCGCTTAATCGATTCCCCGGAATCACCCTGCGTAGATGGTGCCCTTCTGGAGTTTTTCTGGTTCACGCACGTCTGGGTTTCCCAGGTTGGCCCACTCCAGGTCTAGAACGGCCCACCCCCGGAACATCATCCCGATGTTCCCGGCGTCCAGGACGGATGCCGCACAGGACCGCACACGGCAGGAGCCGTAAGCGGAGTTCAATAGGAGGAGTGCAATGGCTCTCAATCTGTCCCAGAAGCAAGAAGTAGTCGCCGAGCTGGCAGACGTCGCCGCCAAGGCCCACTCCTTGATCGCAGCCGAATACGCTGGCACCACGGTCGCCCAGATGACCGCGATGCGCAAGCAGGCTCGTGAAACCGGTGTTTTCTTGAAGGTTGTCAAGAACACCCTGGCTTCGCGCGCCGTTGAAGGCACCGAGTTCGCAGTCGCCCAGGACCAGATGGTTGGTCCGCTGCTGTACGCGTTCTCGCTCGAGGAGCCCGGCGCTGCCGGTCGCCTGATCAAGGAAGCCGCCAAGGGCAACGACAAGCTGAAGGCTAAGGTCGTCGCCATCGGTGGCGAAGTGTTCCCGGCAAGCCACGTCGAAGTGCTGGCCTCGCTGCCGACCCGCGACCAGGCCCTGGCCATGCTGGCCCGCGTCCTGACCGAGCCGGTCACGATGTTTGCCCGCGCCATCAAGGCCGTTGGCGAGAAGCAGGGTGGTGGCGACGTCGCCGCCGACGCTGCCGAGCCGGCCGCCGAGACCGCCTGAGTTTCGACTTACCGTGGTTCCTGACGGAACCTCAACCCAGAAAATCATCCAAAGGTATTAATCATGTCCCTTACCAACGAACAGATCGTCGACGCCATCGCCGAGAAGTCCCTGATGGAAGTGATGGAGCTGGTCAAGGCCATCGAAGAGAAGTTCGGCGTCTCCGCCGCTGCTCCGGTTGCCGTGGCTGCTGCTGCTGGCCCGGCCGCTGCTGTTGAAGAGCAGACCGAGTTCACCGTCACCCTGAAGTCGGCCGGCGACAAGAAGGTCGAAGTCATCAAGGCCGTCCGCGCCATCACCGGCCTGGGCCTGAAGGAAGCGAAGGACCTGGCCGAAGCCGGTGGCGTCCTGAAGGAAGGCGCTTCGAAGGACGACGCCGAGAAGATGAAGAAGGACCTGGAAGCTGCTGGCGCGACTGTCGAAGTCAAGTAAGCAGTTACCTTGCATCGTCACCGATTCACGGCGATGCAGCCAAGGCTGGGGGCGTAAGCCCCCGGCCTTTGGTCGTTGTTGCAGTACCGGTAGGGTCGACTGTTAGTCGACTGTTTCAAAAGCAGAAAAAGCCCAACACGGGCTGCGGTCAGACCCCGGCAGGCCAGCGCAGAGCGCGGCAGCGGGGGAGTGGATGCAGACGAGTTGGCAGTTGGAAGTAGCGGGAGAAGGCGTGCTGGTGCCGGCAATACCAGCGACTTCCAACTGACAATTTCAAGTTCCCTTCGGATCGTGGGCGCACGATCCGCACAACAAGGTGGAAGACCTCATGACGTCCTATTCGTTCACCGAAAAAAAGCGTATCCGCAAGGATTTCGGCAAGCAGCGCTCGATTCTCGAAGTGCCGTTCCTGCTCGCCATCCAGGTGGATTCCTATCGTGAATTCCTGCAGGAAAACGTCGATCCGGCCAAGCGCACGGACCACGGCCTGCACGCTGCGCTGAAGTCGGTCTTCCCGATCGCCAGCTACAGCGGCAACGCTGCCCTGGAATACGTCGGCTACAAGCTGGGCGAACCGGTCTTCGACGAGCGTGAGTGCCGCCAGCGTGGCATGAGCTACGGCGCCCCGCTGCGCGTGACCGTGCGCCTGGTGATCTACGACCGTGAGTCGTCGACCAAGGCCATCAAGTACGTGAAGGAGCAGGAGGTCTATCTGGGCGAAATCCCGCTGATGACCGAGAACGGCACCTTCATCGTCAACGGCACCGAGCGCGTCATCGTCTCGCAGCTGCACCGTTCGCCGGGCGTGTTCTTCGACCACGACCGTGGCAAGACCCACAGCTCGGGCAAGCTGCTGTACAGCGCCCGCATCATTCCTTACCGCGGTTCCTGGCTGGACTTCGAGTTCGACCCGAAGGACGCGCTGTTCACCCGTATCGACCGCCGCCGCAAGCTGCCGGTGTCGATCCTGCTGCGCGCGCTCGGCTACAGCAACGAAGAGATGCTGGCCGAGTTCTTCGAGATCAACACCTTCCACATCAACCCGGATGAAGGCGTCCAGCTGGAGCTGGTGCCGGAGCGCCTGCGTGGCGAAACCCTGGGCTTCGACCTCGCCGACGGCGACAAGGTCATCGTGGAAGCCGGCAAGCGCATCACCGCGCGTCACATCAAGCAGCTGGAAGCCTCGGGCATCGCCGCCCTGGCCGTGCCGGACGACTACATCGTCGGCCGCATCCTGTCGCACGACGTGGTCGATGCTTCGACCGGCGAACTGCTGGCCCAGGCCAATGACGAGATCACCGACGAGCAGCTGCAGGCCTTCCGCAAGGCCGGTGTGGATGCCGTGGGCACCCTGTGGGTGAACGATCTGGATCGTGGCCCGTACCTGTCCAACACCCTGCGCATCGACCCGACCAAGACCCAGCTGGAAGCCCTGGTCGAGATCTACCGCATGATGCGTCCGGGCGAGCCGCCGACCAAGGATGCCGCGCAGAACCTGTTCCACAACCTGTTCTTCACCTTCGAGCGCTACGACCTGTCCGCGGTCGGCCGCATGAAGTTCAACCGTCGCGTGGGCCGCAAGGAAACCACCGGCGAAGCCGTGCTGTACGACCGCAAGTACTACGGTGAGCGCAACGACGAAGAGTCCAAGCGCCTGGTTGCCGCCCATGGCGACAGCTCCGACATCCTGGACGTGATCAAGGTCCTGACCGAGATCCGCAACGGTCGTGGCGTGGTCGATGACATCGATCACCTGGGCAACCGTCGCGTGCGTTCGGTCGGCGAAATGGCCGAGAACGTGTTCCGCGTGGGCCTGGTCCGCGTCGAGCGCGCGGTCAAGGAGCGCCTGTCGATGGCCGAGTCGGAAGGCCTGACCCCGCAGGAGCTGATCAACGCCAAGCCGGTCGCCGCTGCCATCAAGGAGTTCTTCGGCTCCTCGCAGCTGTCGCAGTTCATGGACCAGAACAACCCGCTGTCGGAAGTGACCCACAAGCGTCGCGTCTCGGCCCTGGGCCCGGGCGGCCTGACCCGTGAGCGCGCCGGCTTCGAAGTGCGCGACGTGCACCCGACCCATTACGGCCGCGTCTGCACCATCGAAACCCCGGAAGGCCCGAACATCGGCCTGATCAACTCGTTGGCCGTGTACGCCCGCACCAACCAGTACGGTTTCCTCGAGACTCCGTACCGCAAGGTCGTGGACGGCAAGGTCTATGACGAAGTCGAGTTCCTGTCGGCCATCGAAGAAAACGAGTACGTCATTGCGCAGGCCAACGCGCTGACCAATGCCGACAGCGTGCTGACCGAGCAGTTCGTTCCGTGCCGCTTCCAGGGTGAGTCGCTGCTGAAGCCGCCGGCGGAAGTCCACTTCATGGACGTCTCGCCGATGCAGACCGTGTCGATCGCGGCCGCGCTGGTTCCGTTCCTGGAGCACGATGACGCCAACCGCGCACTGATGGGCGCCAACATGCAGCGTCAGGCCGTGCCGACCCTGCGTGCGCAGAAGCCGCTGGTCGGTACCGGCATCGAGCGCGCCGTGGCGCGTGACTCCGGTGTGACCGTGAATGCCCGTCGTGGTGGCGAGATCGTGCAGATCGATGCCGCCCGTATCGTGGTCAAGGTCAACGAGGAAGAGATCGTTGGCGCCACCGACGCAGGCGTGGACATCTACAACCTGGTCAAGTACACCCGTTCGAACCAGAACACCTGCATCAACCAGCGTCCGCTGGTCCAGGTGGGTGACGTCATCGCCCGCGGCGACGTGCTGGCCGACGGTCCGTCCACCGACATCGGCGAACTGGCCCTGGGCCAGAACATGCTGATCGCGTTCATGCCGTGGAACGGCTACAACTTCGAAGACTCCATCCTGCTCTCCGAGCGTGTGGTGGAAGAGGATCGTTACACCACGATCCACATCGAAGAGCTGACCTGCGTCGCGCGTGACACCAAGCTGGGGCCGGAGGAAATCTCCGCCGACATCCCGAACGTCTCCGAGCAGGCGCTGAACCGCCTGGACGAGAGCGGCGTGGTGTACATCGGTGCGGAAGTCCGTGCCGGCGACATCCTGGTCGGCAAGGTCACGCCGAAGGGCGAAAGCCAGCTGACCCCGGAAGAAAAGCTGCTGCGCGCGATCTTCGGCGAGAAGGCTTCGGACGTGAAGGACAGCTCGCTGCGCGTTCCGCCGGGCATGGACGGTACCGTCATCGACGTGCAGGTCTTCACCCGCGACGGCATCGAGAAGGACAAGCGCGCCCGCCAGATCGAAGAGTCTGAAATCAAGCGCGTCAAGAAGGACTTCGACGACCAGTTCCGCATCCTGGAAGCCGCCATCTACATGCGTCTGCGTTCGCAGATCGTGGGCAAGGTGGTCAACGGTGGCGCTGGCCTGAAGAAGGGCGACGTGATCAGCGACGCCTTCCTGGACGGCCTGAAGAAGGCTGACTGGTTCGCCCTGCGCATGAAGGACGAGGACGCTTCGGAAGCCATCGAGCGCGCCCAGAAGCAGATCCAGGCGCACGAGAAGGAATTCGAGCGTCGCTTCGCCGACAAGCGCGGCAAGATCACCGCCGGCGACGACCTCGCCCCGGGCGTGCTGAAGATGGTCAAGGTGTTCCTGGCCGTGAAGCGCCGCATCCAGCCGGGCGACAAGATGGCAGGCCGCCACGGTAACAAGGGTGTGGTCTCCAACGTGGTGCCGGTCGAGGACATGCCGTACATGGCCTCGGGCGAAACCGTGGACATCGTGCTGAACCCGCTGGGCGTGCCGTCGCGTATGAACATCGGCCAGATCCTGGAAGTGCATCTGGGCTGGGCTGCCAAGGGCCTGGGCCGCAAGATCCAGGCGATGATGGAAGCCCAGGCGGCGGTCGCCGACCTGCGCAAGTTCCTGGACGACATCTACAACCACGACGACACCAACGTGGCCAACCGTGTCGACCTGTCGCAGTTCAGCGACGAGGAACTGCTGCGTCTGGCCCGTAACCTCACCGACGGCGTGCCGATGGCCACCCCGGTGTTCGACGGCGCCACCGAAGCGGAAATCAAGCGCATGCTGGAACTGGCCGACCTGCCGAGCAGTGGCCAGACCCAGCTGTACGACGGCCGCACCGGTGAAGCGTTCGATCGCCACACCACCGTGGGTTACATGCACTACCTGAAGCTGAACCACCTGGTCGACGACAAGATGCACGCCCGTTCGACCGGCCCGTACTCGCTCGTCACCCAGCAGCCGCTGGGCGGCAAGGCGCAGTTCGGCGGCCAGCGCTTCGGTGAAATGGAAGTCTGGGCGCTGGAAGCCTACGGCGCGGCCTACACCCTGCAGGAAATGCTGACGGTGAAGTCCGATGACGTGCAGGGCCGCAACCAGATGTACAAGAACATCGTCGACGGTGAGCACGAGATGGTCGCGGGCATGCCGGAATCCTTCAACGTGCTCGTGAAGGAAATCCGCTCGCTGGCCATCAACATGGAACTGGAAGACAACTGATCCATGCCGGCGCGGCGGTCAACGCCGCCGCGCCGCTGGCAGTGAACTGAAAGCCCATCGACACAGCATTCCTCCTTCTGGAGAACACCATGAAAGACCTGCTCAACCTCTTCAACCAGCAGCGCCAGACGCTGGACTTCGACGCGATCAAGATCGCGCTGGCTTCGCCGGACCTGATCCGTTCGTGGTCCTTCGGCGAAGTGAAGAAGCCGGAAACCATCAACTACCGTACCTTCAAGCCGGAACGCGACGGCCTGTTCTGCGCCGCCATCTTCGGCCCGGTGAAGGACTACGAGTGCCTGTGCGGCAAGTACAAGCGCATGAAGCACCGCGGCGTGGTCTGCGAAAAGTGCGGCACCGAAGTGACCCTGGCCAAGGTGCGTCGCGAGCGCATGGGCCACATCGACCTGGCTTCGCCGGTCGCGCACATCTGGTTCCTGAAGTCGCTGCCGTCGCGCATCGGCCTGATGCTGGACATGACCCTGCGCGACATCGAGCGCGTGCTGTACTTCGAAGCCTACGTGGTGACCGAGCCGGGCCTGACCGCCCTGGAGCGCCGCCAGCTGCTGACCGAAGAACAGTACCTGCAGGCCCGCCAGGAGCACGGTGACGACTTCGACGCCGCGATGGGCGCCGAGGCCGTGTACGAACTGCTGCGCACGATCGACCTGCAGTCGGAAATGACCCGCCTGCGCGAGGAAATCGCCGCTACCGGTTCGGAAACCAAGCTCAAGCGCCTCACCAAGCGCATCAAGCTGATCGAAGCCTTCCTGGAATCGGGCAACCGTCCGGAGTGGATGGTCATGACCGTGCTGCCGGTGCTGCCGCCGGACCTGCGTCCGCTGGTCCCGCTGGATGGCGGCCGCTTCGCGACCTCCGACCTGAACGACCTGTACCGCCGCGTCATCAACCGTAACAACCGCCTGCGCCGCCTGCTCGAACTGAGCGCGCCGGACATCATCGTGCGCAATGAAAAGCGCATGCTGCAGGAATCGGTCGATGCGCTGCTGGACAACGGCCGTCGTGGCCGTGCCATCACCGGCACCAACAAGCGCCCGCTGAAGTCGCTGGCCGACATGATCAAGGGCAAGCAGGGCCGCTTCCGCCAGAACCTGCTGGGCAAGCGCGTCGACTACTCGGGCCGTTCGGTCATCGTGGTCGGTCCGTACCTGCGCCTGCACCAGTGCGGCCTGCCGAAGAAGATGGCGCTTGAGCTGTTCAAGCCGTTCGTCTTCGCCAAGCTGCAGCGTCGTGGCCTGGCCACCACCATCAAGGCCGCCAAGAAGCTGGTCGAGCGCGAAGAAGCCGAAGTCTGGGACATCCTGGAAGAGGTCATCCGCGAGCATCCGGTGATGCTGAACCGTGCGCCGACCCTGCACCGTCTGGGCATCCAGGCGTTCGAGCCGGTGCTGATCGAAGGCAAGGCCATCCAGCTGCACCCGCTGGTCTGCACCGCGTTCAACGCCGACTTCGACGGTGACCAGATGGCCGTCCACGTGCCGCTCTCGCTGGAAGCCCAGCTGGAAGCGCGTGCGCTGATGATGTCGACCAACAACATCCTGTCGCCGGCCAACGGCGAGCCGATCATCGTGCCGTCGCAGGACGTCGTGCTGGGTCTGTACTACATGACCCGCTCGCTGGAAAACAAGAAGGGCGAGGGCATGGCCTTCGCCAACATCGCCGAAGTGAAGCGTGCCTACGACAACCGCGTGGTGGAACTGCACGCGCGCGTCAAGGTCCGCATCACCGAAGTGGTGACCGACGAAGACGGCAACAAGCAGAACAAGACCTCGATCGTGGACACCACGATCGGTCGCGCCCTGCTGGCTGAAATCCTGCCGGAAGGCCTGCCGTTCGCGCTGGCCAACACCGAGCTGACCAAGAAGAACATCAGCCGCCTGATCAACTCCAGCTACCGCCAGCTGGGCCTGAAGGACACGGTCGTGTTCGCCGACAAGCTGATGTACACCGGCTTCGCGTACGCGACCCGCGCCGGCGTCTCGATCGGCATCGACGACATGCTGATCCCGGACGAGAAGAAGGGCATCCTCACCGAGGCCGAAGCCGAAGTGCTGGAAATCCAGGAGCAGTACCAGTCGGGCCTGGTCACCGCCGGCGAGCGCTACAACAAGGTGGTCGACATCTGGTCGCGCACCAACGAGCGCATCGCCAAGGCGATGATGGACACCATCGGTACCGAGAAGGTGGTCAATGCCAAGGGTGAGACCATCGACCAGAAGTCGATGAACTCGCTGTACATCATGGCCGACTCCGGTGCGCGTGGTTCGCAGGCGCAGATCCGTCAGCTGGCCGGCATGCGTGGCCTGATGGCCCGCCCGGACGGCTCGATCATCGAGACGCCCATCAAGGCGAACTTCCGCGAAGGCCTGAACGTGCAGGAGTACTTCAACTCCACCCACGGTGCCCGTAAGGGTCTGGCCGATACCGCGCTGAAGACCGCGAACTCGGGTTACCTGACCCGTCGTCTGGTCGACGTGGCACAGGACGTGGTGATCACCGAGGTGGATTGCGGTACCACCGAAGGCCTGATCATGACCCCGATCGTGGAAGGCGGCGACGTGGTCGAACCGCTGAAGGACCGTGTGCTGGGTCGCGTGGTTGCCGAGGACGTGTTCCTGCCGGGCAACGACGAAGATCCGATCGTCACCCGCAACACCCTGCTGGACGAAGCCTGGGTTGCCAAGCTGGAAGACGCCGGCGTGCAGACCATCAAGGTCCGCTCGACCATCTCCTGCGAATCGGCCTTCGGCGTCTGCTCGCGCTGCTACGGCCGCGACCTGGCCCGTGGCCACCTGGTCAACATCGGTGAAGCGGTCGGCGTCATCGCCGCCCAGTCCATCGGTGAGCCGGGTACCCAGCTGACCATGCGTACGTTCCACATCGGTGGTGCGGCGTCGCGAGCTGCTGCGGTCGACAACATCACCGTCAAGACCACCGGCTCGGTCAAGTTCAGCAACCTCAAGTCGGTCGAGCATGCCAACGGCTCGCTGGTGGCAGTGTCGCGCTCGGGCGAAATCTCGGTGCTCGATGCCCACGGCCGTGAGCGTGAACGTTACAAGCTGCCGTACGGTGCGACCATCACGTCCAAGGACGGTGATGCGATCAAGGCTGGCCAGACCGTGGCCAACTGGGATCCGCATAACCACCCGATCGTGTCGGAAGTGGCCGGTTTCATCCGCTTCATCGACTTCGTCGACGGCATCACCGTCATCGAGAAGACCGACGAGCTGACCGGCCTGGCGTCGCGCGAAATCACCGATCCGAAGCGTCGTGGTACCCAGGCCAAGGACCTGCGCCCGATCGTGCGCATCGTCGACGCCAAGGGCAACGACCTGTCGATTCCGGGCACCGACCTGCCGGCGCAGTATCTGCTGCCGCCGCGCTCGATCGTCAACCTGCAGGACGGCGCTGCCGTCGGTGTGGGTGACGTGGTCGCCAAGATCCCGCAGGAAGCGTCGAAGACCCGCGACATCACCGGTGGTCTGCCGCGCGTGGCCGATCTGTTCGAAGCGCGCAAGCCGAAGGATCCGGCGGTGCTGGCCGAGCGTTCGGGCATCATCAGCTTCGGCAAGGACACCAAGGGCAAGCAGCGCCTGATCATCAAGGACACCGATGGTTCGGAGCACGAAGAGCTGATCCCGAAGTACCGCCAGGTCATCGTGTTCGAAGGCGAGCATGTCACCAAGGGTGAAACCATCGTGGACGGCGAGCCGAGCCCGCAGGACATCCTGCGCCTGCTGGGTGTCGAACCGCTGGCCGCCTACCTGGTGAAGGAAATCCAGGACGTGTACCGCCTGCAGGGCGTGAAGATCAACGACAAGCACATCGAGGTGATCACCCGCCAGATGCTGCGCAAGGTCGAGATCACCGACCAGGGCAGCAGCAAGTTCCTGAACGGCGAACAGGTGGAGCGCCAGCGCGTTATCGAGGAGAATGCCCGCCTTGCAGCCCGCAATGAGCTGCCGGCGCACTTCGATCCGGTCCTGCTGGGTATCACCAAGGCGTCGCTGGCGACCGAATCGTTCATCTCGGCCGCTTCGTTCCAGGAAACCACCCGCGTGCTGACCGAAGCGGCCGTCCGCGGCACCTCGGACAACCTGCGTGGCCTGAAGGAAAACGTCATCGTGGGTCGCCTGATTCCGGCCGGTACCGGCCTGGCGTACCACAGCAACCGCCGTCGCGGCGCTTCCGGCCTCACCGAGTCGGAAATGCAGACCCTTGCCGGCACCCCGGCCGCGGTCGAGGCACCGGTGGTTGAAGCCGAAGCTGAACAGGCGTCGGGCGAAGAATGAGGTATCCGGTCCGGCTGCAAGGCCGGACCACCCCGTCGGTCCATCGATGGGAGTGGGAAAGGGCAGGGAGATCGTCCGCGATCGACCCTGTCAATCTGAACGGGGTACATGGAGGCCCCCCAGTAACGTCCCGGGATCAGGGACGGGCTTGACAGGAGGCGTTTGACTGCTTTCCTGGCAGGTTGCTACAATCGTCTGTCTCAGCAGGCCAGAATTTCGGCCTGCTTTAACATTTCCGCATCTCTGGTCGGATTTTCCGGCCACCAATCAGAAGAACCTACTGATGGCGACGATCAACCAGCTGGTCCGCAAGCCGCGGCAAGCGACCACCTACAAGAGTGCCTCGCCGGCGCTCGACAAGTGCCCGCAGCGCCGTGGCGTCTGCACCCGTGTCTACACCACCACTCCGAAGAAGCCGAACTCGGCTCTGCGCAAGGTTGCCAAGGTCCGCCTGACCAACCAGGAAGAAGTGATTTCCTACATCGGTGGTGAAGGCCACAACCTGCAGGAGCACTCCGTGGTCCTGATCCGCGGCGGTCGCGTCAAGGACCTGCCGGGTGTGCGTTACCACACCGTTCGTGGCTCGCTCGACGCCGCCGGCGTTGCCAAGCGTCGCCAGGCCCGTTCCAAGTACGGCGCCAAGCGTCCGAAGGCATAAGGAGAGAGCACTATGTCGCGTAAGGGTAATACTCCGCAGCGTTCCGTCCTGCCCGATCCGAAGCACGGAAGCGAAACCATCGCCCGCTTCATCAACATGGTCATGCAGAGCGGCAAGAAGTCCGTCGCCGAAAAGATCGTGTACGGCGCCATGGACGTGATCACCGAGAAGAACAGCAGCGCCAACGCCATTGAACTGGTGCAGAAGGCTCTGGACAACGTCGCTCCGGCGGTCGAAGTCAAGTCGCGCCGCGTCGGTGGTGCCACCTACCAGGTGCCGGTCGAAGTGCGTTCGTCGCGCAAGATGGCCCTGGCCATGCGCTGGCTGATCGACTCCGCGCGCAAGCGTGGCGAGAACACCATGCCGAAGAAGCTGGCTGCTGAACTGATCGACGCCTCGGAAAACCGTGGCGGCGCCATCAAGAAGCGCGAAGAAACCCACCGCATGGCCGAAGCCAACAAGGCATTCGCCCACTACCGCTGGTGAGTTTGACGGCCTTGTAAAACAGGCAGGGCAGCACCACTTCGGTGCGTGCTGCCTCGCGGTCCCAGAAGGGCTGCGCCAATCCGAAGGCCGCCGAAAGGCGGCGTTCGGCCATCCGAAATCCAAGAAATCTGAGAGGCTCCCGTGGCCCGTTCCACTCCCATCGAGCGTTACCGTAACTTCGGCATCATGGCTCACATCGATGCCGGCAAGACCACCACGTCCGAGCGCATCCTGTTCTACACCGGCAAGAGCCACAAGATCGGTGAAGTGCATGACGGCGCCGCCACCATGGACTGGATGGAGCAGGAGCAGGAGCGTGGCATCACGATCCAGTCCGCTGCCACCACCGCGTTCTGGAAGGGCATGGACAAGTCCCTGCCGGAGCACCGCTTCAACATCATCGACACCCCCGGGCACGTCGACTTCACCATCGAAGTGGAGCGCTCGCTGCGCGTGCTCGACGGTGCCGTCTTCGTCCTGTGCGCCGTCGGTGGCGTGCAGCCGCAGTCGGAAACCGTGTGGCGCCAGGCCAACAAGTACCACGTGCCGCGCATCGCGTTCGTCAACAAGATGGACCGTACCGGTGCCAACTTCCAGAAGGTCGTCGGCCAGCTGAAGGCCAAGCTGGGCGCGGTTGCCGTGCCGATGCAGCTGCCGATCGGCGCTGAAGACAACTTCAAGGGCGTCGTCGACCTGCTGAAGATGAAGGCCATCCACTGGGATGAAGCTTCGCAGGGCATGAAGTTCGAATACGGCGACATCCCGGCCGAACTGCAGGGCCCGGCTGAAGAGGCTCGCCAGTTCATGGTCGAGACCGCTGCCGAAGCCAGCGAAGAGCTGATGGAAAAGTACCTGGGCGGCGAAGAGCTGGCCGAGGCTGAAATCATCAATGCCCTGCGTACCCGCACCCTGGCCACCGAGATCGTGCCGATGTACTGCGGCTCGGCCTTCAAGAACAAGGGCGTGCAGGCCATGCTGGATGGCGTGATCCAGCTGCTGCCGTCGCCGGTCGACGTGCCGGACGTGAAGGGCGTGGACGTTGACGACGACACCGTCGAAATGACCCGCAAGTCGGACGACAAGGCTCCGTTCTCGTCGCTGGCCTTCAAGATCATCACCGACCCGTTCGTCGGCGCGCTGACCTTCTTCCGTGTCTACTCGGGCACCCTGAACGGTGGCGACACCGTGCTGAACTCGGTGAAGGGCAAGAAGGAGCGCATCGGCCGCATCCTGCAGATGCACTCGAACAACCGCGAGGAAATCAAGGAAGTTCTGGCCGGTGACATCGCCGCTGCCGTGGGCCTGAAGGACACCACCACCGGTGACACCCTGTGCGCCGTGGACGCCCCGATCATCCTGGAGCGCATGACGTTCCCGGAGCCGGTGATCTCGATGGCCGTCGAGCCGAAGACCAAGTCGGACCAGGAAAAGATGGGCCTGGCCCTGGGCCGTCTGGCACAGGAAGATCCGTCGTTCCGCGTCAAGACCGACGAAGAATCCGGCCAGACCATCATCTCGGGCATGGGCGAGCTGCACCTGGACATCATCGTTGACCGCCTGAAGCGCGAGTTCAACGTTGAAGCCAACGTCGGCGCGCCGCAGGTGGCCTACCGCGAAACCATCACCCTGGCTGACGTCAAGTCGGACTACAAGCACGCCAAGCAGTCCGGTGGTAAGGGTCAGTACGGTCACGTCGTGATCGAACTGTCGCCGATCACTGCTGCCGACCGTGCCGATCCGAAGATCGCTCCGATGATCAAGGACGACTTCCTGTTCATCAACGACATCACCGGCGGCGTGATCCCGAAGGAATTCATCCCGTCGGTCGAGAAGGGCCTGCGCGAAACCATCACCAGCGGCCCGCTGGCTGGCTTCCCGGTCGTGGACGTCAAGGTGAAGCTGGTGTTCGGTTCGTACCACGACGTCGACTCCTCGGAAATGGCGTTCAAGCTGGCTTCGTCGATGGCCTTCAAGCAGGGCTTCGCCAAGGCCAAGCCGGTGCTGCTGGAGCCGATCATGAAGGTCGAGATCGTGACCCCGGAGGATTACCAGGGTGACGTGATGGGCGACGTCAGCCGTCGTCGCGGCGTGCTGCAGGGTTCCGACACCACCGGTGACGGTTCGGCCAGCATCATCAACGCGATGATCCCGCTGGGTGAAATGTTCGGCTACGCCACTGCACTGCGTTCGCAGACCCAGGGCCGCGCCACCTTCACCATGGAATTCGATCACTACGAGCCGGCTCCGACCAACATCGCCGAAGCCGTCATGAAGAAGGGCTGAGCCTCGCTCAGCCTCTCTTGAAACCACTTACGAACAATCAAGGTATAGAACAATGGCAAAGGGTAAGTTCGAACGCACCAAGCCGCACGTCAACGTCGGCACCATCGGTCACGTCGACCACGGCAAGACCACGCTGACCGCCGCACTGAC
>NZ_JBTMUR010000027.1:0-17204 GCF_054473855.1 Stenotrophomonas genospecies 3 | reverse complement strand
GACTTCGATCCGGCCATGCTGAAGGTGGGTCAAGCCTGCTTCCAGCAGGCTTGACCACGAACATAGGATCTCGACTGCTTTTGCCAGCAGCAGTCGAGCATGGCTCGACTCTACAAAAAGCCATAAGCCGCCGAGCCAGGGCTCGGCTCTACACTTCCGACGGCGCCGCGCGCAGCCCGCTGAACACCGATTCGGCAGCGAACCCCACGCCACCCAGCAGCACGCCGAAATACACCACCGTGGCCACAACAAAGCCGTACCCAGCCGCCACCGCCGCACCATCGCGCTGGATGAAGCCAATCGCGAACGACATCAGCGCCAGCGCCGGCAAGGTATTGCTGAACGGAATCGGCCCGGCCGGCGCCATCAGCAGCAGGGTTGCGAACACCAGCATCAGGTTGTTCAGGCGCATCATCTTCTTCGAGCGCACCATCACCGCCAGCCGCATCGGCCGCGACAGGCGCTCCATGCGGTGCACCCACTTCAGCGCACGGCCCAGGTTGGCCTTCAGCTTGTCGGTGGCGATCTCGCGGCGCGCCAGCTTCTGCGGCACCCACAGCGGGCGGTTGCGTACGCGGCTCAGGCCGATCAGCAGGATCGAGGCACCAAACACCGTACTCAGCCCCGGAATCGACACCGGAATGATGAAGATGGCCGAGAGCAGGATCACGATCAGCAGCAGGCCTTCATCGCCCAGCGCGCTGAGCAGGGTGCCGATACTGACCTGCTCACCGGGCAATTCGTCGATCATCTGCTCGATCTGCTCGGCCAGGGGCGCGCTGTCGTTGGTTTCGGGGGCACGGTAAGTCATGCGTCGCAAGGTTCTCCAGGGAAGGGCGGTCAAGGGGCCGTCCTGCGGTGGGGGGACGCACAGGCTCCCGCAGTATCCCGGCCAACGTGGGCAAAGAGGTGAACCGGGCATGAGGGGTTAAACTGGCGTGCCCCGCACGAGTTGAACGCAATGGACATGGGCCGCAGGCAATCGACCATCGAACTGGTCGCCATCGATATGGATGGCACCCTGCTGGACCCCAGCCACACGCTCACCGTCCGGGCCAAGCAGACCATCGCGCAGGCGCGCGCGCTGGGCGTGCACATCGTGCTGACCAGTGGTCGCCCGGTTCCGGGCCTGGCGCCGTTCCTGCACGAGCTGGGCATCACCGGCGACGACGACTACTGCATCGCCTGCAATGGCGGCCTGGTGCAGCGCATCGGCACGCGCGAAACCGTGGTCGAGTATCCGCTCAGCTTCGACGACTTCCTGTTCTGCGAGCAGGTAGCCCGCAAAGTGGGCGTGCATTTCCAGGCGCTGGACAGCCGGCGCATGTATACGCCCAACCAGGACATCAGCTACTACACCGTGGCCGACTCGCATCTCTCGCGGATGCCGCTGTCCTACCGCCGCGTGGAAGACATGGACCCGTCCATGTCGTTCATCAAGCTGATGATGATCGACGAGCCCGACGTGCTGGATGCCGCCATCGCGCGCCTGCCCAGCGAACTGACCGAGCGCTTCGCGGTGCTGAAGAGCGCACCGTTCTTCCTGGAAGTGTTCGACCACCGCGCTGGCAAGGGCCCGAGCCTGCAGAAGCTGGCCGAGCACCTGGGCATCGACCGCGCCAACGTGATGGCCATCGGTGACCAGGAGAACGACCTGACCATGCTGCAGTACGCCGGTACCAGCGTGGCGATGGGCAATGCCATCGACGCGGTGAAGGCGGTGGCGCGGTTCGAGACCACCAGCAATGCAGACGAAGGCGTGGCGCGCGCCATTGAGCGTTTCGTCCTGCAGTAACCGCGCGTCCCTATGCCCTGGTAGGTGCCAACCTTGGTTGGCGCACGCACACCGTATGCGCCGACCAAGGTCGGCCTCTACCATGTCCCATCCGCCCTGGTAGGTGCCAACCTTGGTTGGCACACGCAGACGGCAAGCGCCGACCAAGGTCGGCCTCTACCGGGTCCCGTCCGCCTCGGTAGGTGCCAACCTTGGGTGGCACACGCGCACCGTATGCGCCGACCCAGGCTATACCCACGTATAACCCACCCATCCCCATCGCCATCCGCGCTGTACTACCGCGCAATGGCGAATGCGCCTGTGCGATGCAAGAATTTCGCACGTCGAAATCACCCCACCGAATCCCGCAGCAGATGATCGTCCTCGTCTGCTGACCGGCGGGCACCGCGCCGTCACTCCCTCAACGCAATCGCACCGCCAGCCAGGGCGCCGACACCGGTGCTGCAACGTGCTGGGCGTGCGCCTGCGCCGCTCTCTCCCTGCACCCTGGATCAGCCCATGAACACCCCACCCACGACGCGCCTCGCTCTGGCCATCATCACGGCCATCACCGCACCTGCGTACGCCGCAGAATCGCACGACGCAGCACATGACACGCCCACCACCTTGAACGCGCTGCAGGTCATCGCCACGCCACGCGGCGCGGCCGTTGCACCCACCCAGGTGGTCGGCCCCAACCGCTACATCATCAAGGCCGAAGACCTCGATGCGATGGTCACCGGCAACAACGGCCTGGCCATGCTCAAGCAGGTACCCGGCGCCAGCTACACCGCCACCGACGGGCTGGGCCTGGACATCTCCGCTACCAGCCTGTTCGTGCGCGGCTTCCGCATGAATGAAATGGGCATCACCTTCGAAGGCGTGCCACTGAACGACAACGGCTTCCTCTCGCTCACCGGCACCAGCGTGGTGAACGTGGGCGTGCCCGATGGCATCGGCGCGATCACGGTCAGCCCCGGTGGCGCACCGGTCAGCGTGTTCTCCAGCAGCGTCAACGGCGGCAGCCTGGAATACCGCCTGCGCGAGCTGCAGGACACGCCCAGCCTGCGCGTGAAACAGGGCGTGGGCAGCAACAACACGTTGGTCACCACCGTGTCCGGGCAGAGCGGCCAACTCGGCGAGCATGGCCCGAAAGTGCTGGTCGACCTGCAGCGCGTGTCCGCCGACAAGTACCAGGGCGAGGGCACCCAGAACTTCCTGCGCGGCGACCTGAAGCTGCAGCAGGACGTTGCCTGGGGCGACTTCACCGTGTTCCTGTCCGACAGCAAGGCCAAGGTCTGGGGTTACAACAACATTTCGTTCGACATGATCCGCAAGCTGGGCTGGAAGGCCGACATCTTCTATCCCGATTATGCGTGGGCCTGGTACGTGGCCTCGCCGGAGAATGCGGACAAATCCTGCGGCGCCTACACCTGCGGTGAGCTGTCCGAGCTGATTCCGTATGACACCGGCCAGATCACCCGCGACCGCGTGTCCTCGATCAACCATCGCTTCCAGATCAGTCCTACGTTGAGCGGCAACGTGCAGCTGTACAACGCCAACAGCCACACCCAGGCCACGCTGACCGACCCGACCGTACCGTCGCCCAACGGCGCACCCTTCTCCGAACAGGTGCAGACGCCGCGTGTGAATCGGCTGGGTGGCATGGTCAACCTGCAGTTCGAGACCGGCGCGCACACCTTCACCGCCGGTTTCTGGCAGGAGAAGAGCAAGGCCGCGGCCAAGACCGAGTGGTACCAGCAGCCACTGCTGGGCGAGGGCCCACCGCTGAAGGCCACCGGTCCGTTCGATGTGTACGGCCCCGCGTTCAAGACCGACAACGCATCGAGCTGGGTGACCCGCTCGCGCCAGTTCTACCTGCAGGACGACATCGTGTTGAACGACACGCTGAAGCTGGGTGTCGGCTTCAAGGCCGTGGACTTCCGCACCAGCGGCGGCGGCCTCGGCGATGCCAAGGACCGGCCGGTGAACGGCACGCTGCGCGCGAAGAGCAACTTCCTGCCGCATGTCTCGCTGTTCTGGAGCCCGACCGAATCCACCGACGCCTTCATCGACCTGGCCAATACCATGAACGGCTATCGCGTGGCGCAGCGCGGCAACATTGGCTACACCGCCTCCGCGTGGACCATCACCGACCAGGAAGAGTTCGACCGCGTGGCCGGCACGCTGCGCCCGGAGAAGAACTGGAATCTGACCGTCGGCGCGTCGCATCGCTTCGACCGGCTGACGATCACCGGTGACGTGTTCTACAACGACATCCGCAACCGCCTGCTGTCGGCGGCCATTGGTACCCAGTTCGCGCAGATCAACACGGTGCGGCTGATGCCGAAGATGCACGTGATCGGCGCCGACCTCGGCATCACCGCCGACCTGACCGACCACCTGCAGTTCTACCAGGGCGTGGCCGTGGCCCGTTCGTACTACGACAGCGATTTCGTGGTGGGCGACACGGTGTACCCGATCAAGGGCAACGCCCAGCCGGGCTACCCGCAGATCTCGCTGGTCAGCGACCTGTCCGCCCACTTCGGTGACTGGCGCTTCGGTGCCACCAGCACCTCCTACCTGCGCCAGCCCTTCACTTACGAGAACGACATCCGCGTGCCGACCTTCTGGCAGGTCAACACCTATGCCGCCTACCGCTTCGGTGCGGACAGCGCCGTGCCGGGCCTGGAGCTGCGGCTGGACGTGAGCAATCTGTTCAACCGCCACAACATCGGCACCGCCACCATCGCCGGCTCGTCGTTCTCGGGGGATTACCAGACCCTGCAGCGCAGCGCCCCCCGGCAGCTGATGTTCAGTACCTCGATGGCGTTCTAAGTAGATCCACGCCATGCGTGGATGCACCTGGCGGTCCCCAGGCAGGTGCCCAGATCCGTCCACAAACCCGCCTTGCGCAATCAACAGGGATTTTCTGGCGGCGACGCAAGGTTCCCACAATGTTGCTGGGTCATGCTGTCGGCATGGCTCAGTACAACCCGCGATCACCGTTGTTCGGCATACGGAGTCATGGACGGCCCCGGCAGGCGCTGTCCGTGGCGCCTGTGATCGACCTGCAGGCCGAGTACCAGTTCTGGCACGTCTACGAGCGTGTGGTCCGCCCGTTGCCCGGTGGGGGGCTGCGGCTGGCCTGGCTGGTGTGCCAGAAGGTGTACCGGGATCGGTGGCAGCACCCGCACGACAGCGACGAGGCGGCGTTGTCGCGGGTGTTGTTCGGCGGGAACATGACGGCTGACCGGGCGTCGGAGCTGGCGGAGCTGCACGCGCTGGTCAGCCGTCGGGTGGCGTTGCTGGCCCGGCGAGGCGTATTGTTCGGGCGCGGCCGCTGACCCGCACATCTGCAGGGAGTTCCGATGGATCTTCTTCTGGGGCGATATCGCATCCTCGCGTACCGCGGATTCCACGACCTGCCACGGCTGATGCTGGTGACCGATAGCGCATCAAAGCACTGGGTGCTCGACTGTCCGTTCGAAGACGAACGGGATGACTACGCACCGGTGTATCGAGTCCTTGCCGTGGAAGCTGGTGCCGCAGGGCCGGCGGAGATATGGGAACGGCACAGTCGTGGGCTTCTGCTTGGCGTCGGCGTTCTGCCAGTAAACAGGCTGCAGTTTGACGAGACGCGGCGTGCCTCCTTCATCTTGACGTGATCCTTCGTTACACCCCCGGCTTTCCCCGGTCCAGTTGCCGATAGCCAATCGCCTCAGCCAGATGCGCCGTCTGGATCACCTCGCAACCTGCCAGATCTGCAATCGTGCGCGCCACCCGCAGAATCCGATGCATCGCCCGTGCGGACAGCTGCAGACGCTCAATCGCCTGCTCCAGCAGATCCTGATCGGCCTCACTCAATTTTGTGCACGCACGCAGCGCAGCCGGCGGTAGATGTGCATTGAGCCCGCCACGCACCTGCTGCCGCGCATGCGCGGCTTCCACCCGCTCACGCACCGATGCACTGGGCTCACCCAGCGGCGTGCTCTCCCGCAGCTCCACCGCGTCCATGCGCGCCACGCTGATATGCAGGTCGATACGGTCCAGCAACGGGCCGGATACCCGCGCGCGATAGCGGTTGATGCGCTCGTCACTGCACAGGCAGCGGTTGCTGCGGTCACCGGCCCAGCCACACGGGCAAGGGTTCATCGCTGCCACCAGTTGGAACCGCGCGGGATACTGCACGCTGCGCGCCGCGCGGGCGATGCGGATGTGGCCGGATTCCAGCGGCTCGCGCAGGGTTTCCAACGCGCTGCGGTTCCACTCTGGAAGCTCATCGAGGAAAAGGACACCGTGATGGGCCAGCGAGATTTCGCCGGGGCAGGGTGGGTTGCCGCCGCCCACCAGCGCCGCCGCACTGGCACTGTGATGTGGCGCCCGAAAGGGTCGCTGGCGCCAGCGCCGCGGATCCAGCCCCTCACCACTCACCGAGGCAATCGCCGCCAGCTGCAGCGCCTCGGCTTCCTCGGTGTCCGGCAGCAGGCTGGGCAGGCGCGAAGCCAACAGCGTCTTGCCGCAGCCAGGGCTACCGATCAGCAACAGATGGTGCCCACCCGCAGCGGCGACCTCCAATGCACGCCGCGCATGCGCCTGCCCGCGCACGTCAGCCAGATCCGGCAGCGGCAATGGCGTCGTGTCCACGCGTTCCACGGGCGGCAGCAGGCGCGGATTGCCCAATCCGGCGCAGCACTCCAGCAGGGTACGGGCCACCCGCACATCGGCGTGCTCGGCCAGAGCAGCTTCTGCGGCATTGCCCGGCGGCACCACCAGGATGCGTCCGGCTTCGGCCGCCGCAATCGCCGCCGGCAGCGCGCCGGCCACCGGCCGCAGTTCGCCGGTCAGCCCCAGCTCGCCCAGGAACTCGTATTGCAGCAGCGACTGCGGATCGACCTGGCCACTGGCCGCCAGAATGCCCAGCGCGATGGCCAGGTCGTAACGCCCACCTTCCTTGGGTAGATCGGCGGGCGCGAGGTTCAACGTGATGCGCCGCTGCGGAAAGTCGAAGCGCGCGCAGAGCAGGGCGGCTCGCACGCGCTCGCGTGACTCGCGCACGCTGGTCTCGGCCAGGCCCACGATCTGGGTGACAGGCAGGCCGCCAGAGAGGTGCACTTCCACCCGCACCAGCGGGGCGTCGACCCCGGCGCGGGCGCGGCTGTGGACCAGCGCCAGGCTCATGTGTGGTTTCCTGCAGAGAGGCGCTTGATGGTGCGGCGGCAGTATGCGAGACACCATCGGAGCTTGCAGGTGATGCGACTAGGGGGATTCCGACCAATGGGGGGAGCGGGTATCTCGAGAGGACACCCTGCGGCGATCCAAGGCTTCGTTTTCCGTCTCGGTTCGTTGGGGGGAAGCGAGAACTTTCGGCGTGAGCCCGGGTGCCAAGTACTACGCGCTACTCAAAGTCGGGGGGGCGTCGCCAGCCCGCTAATAGAGACGGCTCGAACTCCGCGTCAAGCAGGAAATCGCAAATAGCCCAAGGCCTGCGCGGCCTCGGTATACGATTGTGATGCCATCGAGGGCATTGTCAACATCACCCTGCGCCGCAATTCCCAGGGCTTGGAGGTGGGGGCGGCCGGTGCAAGGCCAACTTGCTGGCCGGTTTCGGCGATGTCGACAGCGGTGGCTGGAATGTGCCGTTCGGGCTGTGGCCTACAGATCTTCAGGGAAGAAATTGAACGTCTTTTCAAAGTGCCGACAGGCGTATGCCTCCGAACGCGCGAAGCCGACAGTCATCTCGTTGAACTTTTCTGCTAAGTGCTTTGTCGCGTGAACTGCCTGGCCATTGGTTCCGCCTTGCGGTTGACCAGTCGCAGTGAGCATCAGGTTGCTATTTAGAGGGAAAAACACCACTGCCTTTGGGTTGTTAAGGCTTGTAGCTTTTCCTGTTTCCGCGCTAATGCAGTACAGGGGCGTGTCACTGGTTACAAGTGGCCCTACGCCTCCCTTGGTTGAAAACACATGAACTGTCCACTGAAGGCGGTCCAAGACTCCTGCCACGCTTGAGATGCCTCGATGCTGAATTGCACGAAAATTGGAGCGAGCGTTGACGCCTTCCAATGTGTGATCGAGGTTCAGCGGCGCGCTTTGAATCGCATCGTAGATCTGATCCTCGGAAGGAACGGATCCGGAGTCGGGCAGATCTGCGGCGTAGTCGGCCAGTGAGATCATCCTGGGATTGCGAAGATGGAGGTTGGCCAGAAAAATGCATAGAAGTACGCGATCCTCGCTGCCGGAAGACAACTCGACGTTGAACGGGACTCGTGCAAATTTTGACCAAAGTTTTCCAGCTTCGCGCTCGATGCTTTCATGCATCTTCTCGACTGAATCATCCCAGCCCTGGGCGCCGGCGCCGGAAGACGTGCCATCGAAGGTTCCGTCGGGAAGCGGGTGAGAGTAGAGGTGAATGGATGCTGCAGTCTTCCTAATCGCGCGGGGTTTTGCAGTGTATTTGCCCTTCCTGCATGCAATCACGTCGATCACCAACGTCTTCTCGCTCCCCGGGGCAGTGGAGAATCCCTCGAGATAGAACTGGGGAGCCCAGTGCTGATTGATAGCGCTGTTCACGAGTCGATTCCTCAATGGGCAATGCGGAAAACCCTGTAAACAATGGGCGTATGTCTTTTGGGCCAGCTAAGTTGTGATCCGCTCAGTCTCCACGGTGTTTGGAAGGTTGAGCATGACAGCATATTGTTGTCGGTGTCGTCTAGCGCGAATGCAAATCTGTAGTCTCGAGGTTAGGCACGCTACCCTCCGAAATCTTGGAATAGACCTCCAGGGCACCTGCTGGAATTGCCATGCGCTCGCCGAGATGCTTCAGGTCATCATCTTTGTAGCTATGTGGTGCGATTTTTTGGGGGCGGCTTTCCATATCAGCCCATCGACCCTCGCGAGTCGCTTCGACAGCATCAATAAGGCCGGGGACTTCGGACTCGCGCTCATGCTTGGACCAGGTCGAGACAGCGTCTCGAACAGAGGCGAGCTCAGCGATGCCATCTGTTGCACCCGTGCGGACCCGCTCCCGCAACAGATAAAGGTATGCACGGGTGGCGGCGGTTCGCTCCTTCAGCTGAACTAGCCATGCGATTGCTGTGCCGTACAAATTCAAACCAAGCGCATCCGAACCTGATCTGTAGGCGAGAAGTCCTATGGTAGCTAGGAGTTGGGGACTGTTCTTGTCTAGACGAAGAGCTGTCTGGATATCGTTGAATGACTTTTCAAGATTTCCGCAGTACGCGAAAGCTACAGCACGGTTGTTGAAGAGGCTTGAATTGTGTGGATCGCACTTCAAGCCTTTGTCTGCGATCAGAATGGCTTGGGGGGCGAGCTCCCTGTCAAAACTCAAGCAAGAACCCACCACTGCAGGCTTGACATCAAATGGCTCATCAATCAGCCATTGCATTAATTGATTGAGTGATCGACCATACTCTCTGTTGGCAAAAGCGTGGCGAGCGAGTGCCTCATAGGTCTGTGGCCTTTGCAAGAGAGCATCAGGGACACGGATTGCAGTGTCCTTCTGTGATACATGAAGGGCCTGTGCAACTGAGTTCTCGTTTGGGTCTTCTAAAGACTGATTGAAGAGGCGTTTCGCATGTTTGATTCGCCCGTTCTTATGTTCCAATGAACCGACCGCCGCCGCGAGCTCAGCAAGGTGACGTGGCGCAGTTTCCTTCGCCTCCAGCATCCGTTGGGCGGCCTTTATGCTTGAAGAAGAGCGCTCCATGACGCTATGAAGGGCAATGTCTGCGGATAGAAGCCAAGGGTCGCGCGAAGATCGGCCGCTCTTTCTCAAGGCATGCACGGCGTGTCCCGGATCGCCGGTATGAGCAAACAGTCTTGCTGCCGAGCGCAGAACGTATCTGTTCGCTGGAGCAACCTTCAACGCGCACTGCATGGCTCTCTCTGACTTTTCGGTAATTCCCTGAGCCAAGTAGTGTCGTGACAGTTCCGTCCACGCGAGGGGCTGATTGGGGTGACGCCTCAATGATGCGCGGAGTGATGCGATCCGCGCTTGGTCTGCCGGTATCTGGTCGAGTAAGTCTCGAGTCGAGGGTCCCATCGTTGTCTTAGTTGGAGCGGCGCCTGCGAGCCGAGCTTGCTGAACGATATCGTCATCAAGCTTGTATCCAACTGTTTCCGCAGTATCCAAAAGGTCCCGCGCGGTGAGTGGATTAGGGTTGGTTCTAAAGCTGACCAGTAGGTGTTCAACCCAACCCTCACGCCTCGGAAGTTGGTCGCGCGGTTCGATGGCCTTTGCTTCATCTGTGGACTCGCCAGGAGAGCGCCACCTCGGCAGCATGTAGCGTTCATTCAGAACGCCCTCTGCAGTTCCTTCAGCCGACATTCGCGTTCCTCAAACGAGATTTACGGGACATAAGATCAAAAGCGGAAACACAGCGTGAAATGTTGTACTGAGTTCTTGGGTTGCGCCCGTTAAGTGCCACCCCTCGCTCAGTGGCGTCGGGGTGACACATTGACAGAATCAGGTCGGTAAGCTGATTGAAGATGGGCTTTGGCACAGTACCCGATGACTCTAGGAACAGAGGGACCCACTCGTAGTGGCTCTCAATGAGATACGGAAGTGCGAGCTGATAGTCGGCCGTGTCGGAGGTGTGCCGCAGCGCCTCAGGGAGGCTGCTTGTCAGAAGTGTGGCAAGCGAATATCCCGTAAAGGATGTATAGGCCAAGTTGCCGAGCAGAAACATATCGCAGCCGAAGCGGCGCTGCACCCAAGGACCAACGTGATCGTATAGGAGCTCGTAAGGAGCGTAATTGGGCTGGCCGCAAAAGCTGAAGTCATCGTGTGGTGCGGGCATGGTTCGGCACGAAGTGCTGCCCAGATCGGTGACCTTCACGTTTCCGCAGTCATACCGGACTGCGTTGGTGGGCTTAATGTCTTGATGGGCAACTTCAAGGCCGTGGAGCTGGGCCAAGCCAGCAGCAACCTTGTGCAAGGCTGCGAGTCTTTCCCAAGCTGGTACCGATTCGTCGCCAGGGGGTAAAGCATCTGCAAAAGATTTGGGAGCGTACTCGCAAACCAAATAGTGCACTGCTCGGCCGTCTACCAAGATCTTGGCCGCATCTACGATTCTGGTCACTCTCGAAAGCTTCTTGTCACGACAGATCTCATGAATCTTTCGTTCATGATTGAACTCCCGAACCATCCTCTCCAAGCTAAGAGGGTCGCTTTCGACATCTTCGTGCCAGAAATCGAATGCCTTGACGAAAGCGAGTGCTCCCGTGGAATTTCGCGCCCTATAACAACTTGACCTAGGCTCACCGCTGCGTGTGGAGTTGCGCAGTATCCGCTCTACAACCTCCCATTCGCCGAGAAGCGTGAGGCCGAGCAACTTGTCGGCCGGTCCATCGGCACGCTCAATCATGAATCGCTCCCTGCGAATGCGTCTCTAAAGTAGAAGCCGAGCACCAGCGTGATTAGCGGTGGTCCAAAGCCCTTGAAAAAGTCAAAGACCTCTTTGGCCGCAGCTGACGTATGTTCTGACAACAAGATGTAGCCAACGCTGGACAGGATCATCAACACCAATACAGCGCCTAGAACCCAATAAGCCATGACCAGTCTGGCCTTGTCCTTGGGATGAAGCTCTTGTGCGCCGCCGACGCTGGCAATTTCTTCTCTAAGATCAAGAGAACCCTCCTGTACAGGGAGCGCCTCCTCAGCGCCCCCCATTTCCCCGGAGAGATCCCACAGTGTCACGGACTCGATGTCCGGTCGCGTTGCTTCTATGTTCTCGCTCATTCCGCCCCCTCGGATTGGCTTACGGCATTACGATAAGCCGTTCCTTTTTACCGTGCGCTCCGTCATCTGTACGGATGACGACCTCGCCGCCACTGTCCTTGGCGTCTTGGACAACCTTAAGCAAGGCGATCGCTCTGCGGACGATTTCCGCCTTTGTCGAAGCTCCAGTCGCGGCTTTGAGCTCATCTAGAGTTGCAGTCAGCTTCTCGTCAAATTTGAAGGTGGTAGGGGAAGACATGGTGTTGCTCCTCTGCTCTCTGAAGGAGATTGATGCGGGAATTATGCCATTTCTACATAGAAATTGGCTGAACGGCTGGGCGTATGGTTCAGTCTGGGGGATTTTTTAAATTATTGATTTATATGAATTAATTGCGATCACGGCCTGCAGTCGGACTGATTTGTCCGGCATATGGCCTCGACACCCTCATGTCGGGGCTCTAGAGGCTTCCTGGAGTGGGGCTGGCGAGGCCGTCGCAGCAACGCAGGACCTATCATTGACTGAACCCTTCCCATGCCGCCAAGTCGGGTGACACGGTCGTGTCGACCTCTAGGCGTGAGAGCGCTGCGCCACCTGCGTGACGCATAGGTGGGACGTTCGAGCCACAAGTAAGCACGTCTGATAGAGAAGGACGTTAGGGCCCCATCGTCCCATCCGATCGGTCTATCCAGCCTTCGGTTGCATCGTTGAAATACTAACCATCCTTCCTTGCGAAACGTCCTCGCGCAGCGGCTTCAGCTCCTCCTCGAATTCCTTTACTCGAGCGGTGGGCTGAGACGAGCAGCTCACGCCGAGCGATTGACTTAATTCGATACAGGTCAGGCTGGCATGCAGCTTCAAGATGCAGCTCCTTCCAGGTGTCAACTCGAGCCGTAGCTGTCTCGCCCCGTCCCGCCCCCCCGCATAGCGAAATCAGCTGACGCAGGTGTGCTCCCCGAAACTTCGAGATGCAGATCAGAAAGGATCAGTACGCGCATTCTTTGAAAAGACCTTGATCGAGCTAAGTGGGCGTGGCTCTACATCAGGATGGGCCGACCCACAGGCCTAGTGCGCGCGACTGATCGATTTGAACAGAAAATTGTACTGCTCTTCTGAAGACTAGTCCCACATTCGAGAAAATAATTCTACTGAGCAAACAATTTTCGACCACCGAGTGGTTTCTGGAAGCAGAGCCAAACTCGGTAGAGTACGACATGCTCTTTGATGAGAATGAGGCTATCTTGACAGAGATGATCCAGGTAATTTCGCAATTCTTTGGGGAAGTCGGAACAATGCCGAGGATGATGCTGCCATCCCTTCCACTGCCTGCAATGGTCTGCTAGATAGACGGAACGACGAGGGAGATTCCGGCCAAGGGCGACCTGGGTCCCTGAACACGCAGCGCTGGTCATCAGTCACCGCCCCACCCAAGCGCCCAAACCGTGCCTCAACCCACGATGGCCCCGCGCGCTCCACCAGCAACCGCCCCTCGATCTGCTGGACAAGCAGCCACCGCTCGAAGCTGATACGCAGCTGTTCGATATCCGGCGAACGCCAGCGGGCATCGGCAGGCATGCGGATCAGCACGCGCGAGGGCGCGTTCTCCACGTGCATCACCAGAACGCCCTTGCACCGGATCTCGAAGGACGTCTCCCCGGCATGGCGCACGTGCAGTTCAAAGCCCTCATCCGCTTTCACGGTCACGAAGCCGAGCGCATCGCTGTACAGCAGCCGGTAGTCGGCCGGCCGAAGCTTCTGGTAGGCCCACACCTGATCGCCCGCTGGCTCGGGCAACCCCATCCACACCGCCACCGTGATCGCGGCGCACACCGCCGCTGCGGCAAGGCCGTACTTCATCATTCGTCACCCCCACACCCAGGCAGAACGGCAGGCACCGCACGCGGGCGCTCAGTCCTTGGGCCGTATCCGTTCGTGGATGAACGCGGTAAGCGCCAGATCGGCCATCACCAGCCCCTCCATCACCCGGTCGCCCACGTACTGCTCGGGCTCGCCGTTCTGGCGCGTGCGTTCGGCCGCCAGCAGGATCTCCTGAACGATGCGCTGGCCGGTGAGCGCGCAGTCGGCGTCGGGCAACGCCATCTGCCGGCTGCGCAGGTGATGCCGCTCGGGCCAGGGCTGGCCGTCGGCTGCGGCACCGGCACCGATGGCGTGCAGGGTGGCGATGAGGCTGTTGGGGTCCTGCGCAGGCGCGGGTGACGGCGCTTCTTGGATGGGGCGCAGGGGAGGGGAGTGTGGTGTGGTCATGGCTGGCTCCGTGCATGCAGGCGGAAGCTGCCACCGATAAAGGTGGCGGGCAGAGCGTGGCTCGAAAACCGGTTGCTAGACAAAGCCGGCGGGTACAAGACCCCCACGCCCCGCCCGCCATAGCCGGCAGACGGATTGCCAGCCGGCACCACGCAAGGTGATGCCGGCTGGCAAGCGCAAACTACATCTAGCAAAACGGGTTTTCGAGGCCCGGCCACCCGTTTTCGGTGGCGGTACCAGAGTTGCCCGATGTAGTTGGGAATGCCAAGGGGTTGGGGGCAATGCCGCCAAAACCCGAGACGCTTTCGGCATTGTCGCATAGCGCGGAAAGGGGCGAGAGCCTTGGCGGGCTAGGCGTACAGGCACTTCTGGTACGGAGTCGTCAGATCCTTCCATCAAGGATGCAGGGCGCGGCAAATGCGACAGCACTCGCCCATCGGGCATGTGTGATCGCTCATGCAACCGAACCGCTGCGACACCCGCTGGATGGTTTAAATGACTTCCTGCCTATTGAACCTACCGAGTGCCGCGCGCAATCTGACTACTGCTGTAGTTACTCAAGATCGTCCTGCCCGCAGTAGGAAGGTTCTGCCGCGTTCGACTGGATTCCACCCACTGGCGCAGGCCAAACAAGGACCACTGTACGTGTCACGCCGCAGCCGACTGCTTCTCTGCGCGGGTCTGGTCCCGCTTCCGTGGTTCCTGTTCTGGACCAGTGTTGCCGCCGTATTCGCGCCGGGCTACAACCCGCTTGCACAGCACGCCAGCGAGCTGCTGCAGGCGCCCACGCTTGCAAGCATTTGCGGCAGGATCGCGGCTATCGGCTCCGGTATGGGCTTCGTGGCGTTCTCCATCGGGGTATGGCGGGAGTCCGGCCGCCGGATTGCCGTAGGCGCGATCTGCTGGATGATCTTTGGCATCTCCATGCTGACCAACGGGCTCTGGCCCATGGGCCATCCGATGCACGGCTTCTACACCATCGGTATCGCAAACATCATTGCACCGGCGATGTCGCACATCGAACTGAGCGCGTGGTCTGCCAACCGAAGGGCGTACGCCGTGACTGCTATGGTGAGCATCGCGAGCATCGTCTATCTCTGGTTGAACGTGGTGGGGGCGGATCCGGAGGGCTACAGGGGGCTGACACAGCGCGTGTTCTCGTCGATCAACTCGCTGTGGCCGTTCCTGGTTGCGCTGTATCTGCTGCGAAGGGATTCCAACGAGCTGAAGACGCACCTCGAGCACTGATGGGCACACATGCGGGTTGATGTGTTCAATTGGTGGCCGGCCCACTACTTCTGACTGGATGAAGGACCTCTCGTGATGAAACTTCCAGCCCGCTTCTGGGTGCATCTTTTCAGCCATCTGGGGTTCGTCGGGATCCTGGCCGGGCTGTTGGCCGGCTGGGTAGGGACGTTCTTCGAGGCCCTTGCCGGTCATTCCGATGCCGCAACCGACGCCGCCCGGGTGAGCGGCGTTGGGACGCTGTTCGGGTTCTGCATGCTTGCCCTATTGCTGCTGGGAGCGCTGACCGTCTCTGGCGAGCTGTTCGGGCTGATCAGGCCGTACGACCGCAAGGCGCCCTATCGGCATGAGGCGCAGGCGATGCGTCGGAAGGTGTTGCTGATTGTCGTGGCGGTACTGTCCTGGGCGGGCCTGACTGCGGCGTTCGTCATTGGGTCGATGATGCGCTCCAGCTAGGTGCTGATGGTGGTGCTGGCATCTTCGGATTCCTCGGCAGAAGGAATCGGCGGGTTCGACACGGGAAGCCGGGCGGAGTGGTGATTCATCCGGAATCGGTTGCCCTGACCAGGGACAGCCTGCGGATTGAGGTGATACCGGTGTGGTCGCCGCGATGAGACGACTGGAGGATGAGATGCCGTGTGGCACGATTCGCGGATAAGGGCCACACGAGCGTGTTGATAGGAAGACGCCGACGTGCCCCGTCGGCGTCTTCCTCCATCAATTGATGATCTCCCCACTCCCCGAAGCAACAAACGCCTTCAACTGCCGAACGAATTCCGGGTCGTAGAGCTCCCACTCCACAATCTCCCCAACCACCCGCAACGGCTGCGCACTCCGATACGAGCGCGTCGGGTTCCCGGGAAACTTCTTGTTGGTCACGTTCGGATCGTCCTCGAACGGCCCGGTCGGCGCCACCACATACACGCGCGGTCGCCCTTCACCCTTGGCCATCTCCGCAGCCAACCCGGCGCCCTTGGCAATCGTGGTGAAGTAGATGTGGTTCATCACCACACTGTCGCGATAGTTGGAGCGGTAGCCCGCACTCAGCAACTCGCCCGCCGCCAGATCAGCGCGGGTGCCATGGTAGAACGGCCCGGCGACCTGGTCGCAGGTGTCATGCGAAACGGGTGTCCATTCGGTGTCCTGCGCCATCGGCACTGCCCCTGCGTGTCCTGCCGGATCGACAGGCCGGCGAGTCTAGGGCGCCCGGTGGGCCTTGCTGCAAGGCCCCATCCGGGAAATACTCTGTAGCGGGAGGCGCGGTGCGCCTCCTTTTTTCATTCTGCGGCGGCGCGCCCTTCCAGTTCGCGCACGGCGGTTTCCAGCGCGTCCAGCTTCTGGCGGGTCTTCAGCAGCACGGCGCGCTGCACTTCGAACTCCTCGCGGGTGACCAGGTCGAGCTTGGCCAGGCCGGCCTGCAGCGCGCTCTTGAAGGTAGCCTGCAGTTCCTCGCGCGATTCGCGCAGGCCCGGCGGCACCAGGTCGCTGAGGCGACGGGCGAGGTCATCGATTTGGTTCAGGTCGATCATGGGGTGCTCCGTGGGGTAACGCCGGCGCGTGTGGCGCAGGCAGGCCGTTCAGTCACAAGGATACTGCTGGCACCCACTGCCCGGACAGGCGGCAGCGGCTTCGCACGGGCCGCGTTCAGGCGCTATCCTCCACGCCGGAAGACAGGAGATAGACGATGAAGATGGTCATGGCGGTGATCAAGCCGTTCAAGCTCGACGACGTGCGCGAAGCGCTGGCCGAGCGTGGGGTCACCGGGATCACGGTGACGGAAGTGAAGGGCTTTGGTCGCCAGAAGGGCCATACCGAGCTGTACCGCGGCGCGGAGTATGTGGTCGATTTCCTGCCGAAGGTGAAGCTGGAAGTGGCGGTGACCGATGACCAGGTTGAGGCCGTGGTTGAGGCCATCGTGAAGGCGGCCGGCACCGGCAAGATTGGTGACGGCAAGGTGTTCGTGTACGACCTGGGCAGCGTGGTGCGTATTCGTACCGGTGAGCTGGACGCGGACGCGTTGTAACCCGTTTGGCGCGATGTTGTAGAGCCGAGCCGATGCTCGGCTAGCTCTTTGTAGAGTCGAGCTTGCTCGACTGCTCTGCGCTTCAGTCGAGCAAGCTTGTATGTTCCTCCCGGCTCCTACGCGGTATGTAGGAGCCAGGGTGGAGGGACCGTCAAGCATG
>NZ_JBTMUR010000026.1:0-18476 GCF_054473855.1 Stenotrophomonas genospecies 3 | reverse complement strand
TGAAACGTGCGTCATATCTGTTCATGTAACCCTCGGGGTTGGATCTGACGTCCAACTCCCGGGGGTCACTTCATGGATGGGTTTACGGCGTGTCCTGCCAACCCACACCACCCCAGCCAACAAGCAAAACTCCCAGAGCCGGCTGTTGTCGTTGCCTCTGCAGGTGCAGGGCCGCAGGCCCTGCCGACCCACCCTAATCCTCGACCGGGAAGTCCTCGATCGGCTTCAGCACATCGTAGTGCTCGCGATGCAGCTTGCCCTTCAGCTTCGGCAGCTCCGGCAACGGCGCATCCACGCGCGTGTCCGGCAACCGGTCCAGCAGGTTGCGCACCAGCGTCAGCCGGCCGAGCCGCTGGTCGTTGAAATCCACCAGTGTCCACGGTGCCGCCTCCCGATGCGTCGCGCGCAGCATCGCCTCGCGCGCCTCGGTGTAGGCGCTGTACTTGCTGCGGGATTTCAGGTCCACCGGGGAGAGCTTCCAGCCCTTCAGCGGATCGAGATGGCGCTCGGCGAAGCGCTTCTCCTGCTGCTCCTGGTCCACGCACAGCCAGTACTTGAACAGCAGGATGCCGTCGTCCACCAGCAGCTGTTCGAACACCGGCGCCTGGCGCAGGAACTGCTGGTACTCGGTCTCGCTGCAGTAGCCCATCACCCGTTCGACGCCTGCGCGGTTGTACCAGCTGCGGTCCATCAGCACGATCTCGCCGGCGGCGGGCAAGTGCGAGGCGTAGCGCTGGAAGTACCACTGCGTGGCTTCGCGGTCGGTGGGCTTGGGCAGCGCGACCACCCGGCACTGGCGCGGGTTGAGGTGCTGGCTGATGGCCTGGATCGCGCCGCCTTTACCTGCGGTATCACGGCCTTCGAACAGCACCAGCAGGCGCTGTCCGCTGTGCTGCACCCAGCGCGCCATGGCGGTCAGTTCCAGCTGCAGCGGCAGCAGCAGTTCGTCGTAGTCCTTGCGCTTGAGCTTGGCCATCGTCACACCACGCGGGGAGGAAGCCCGAGCGTAGCGCAGGGGCTGCCCAGGCGATGTCGGCGCCGGGTAGAGTCGACGGTCAGTGGACTATCGCGCGCAGCGCGGGGTTTTCGGCTTCCTGCCGAGGGCAGTCGACCAGCAGTCGACTCTACCCAGTCGACGTCATCCAATGGACGTTACCCAGCCGACATTACCCCGTCGGTTCGGTTGTTCCCAGCCAGCCGTGTTCGCGCGCCAGCTGCTGCACCAACGCCGACAGATCGCGGGCAAACCCGTCCATGTCGAACAGCCCGCTGCGCTCGCGCGCCTGTGCCAGCTCAGCGCGCAACGCCGCCAGTGCTGCAGGGTCGTTGCCCAGCGTGCTGGCGGTGGTGATGAACGCCGCATCGTCGGCGACATTCATCCGTGCCATTCCCAGATGGTGGTTGAGGCTGCCGGCCACGCGCGCGGCGAAGGTGTCACCCGGGCAGGTCAGCACCGGGCAGCCGGCCCATAGTGCGTCGGACGCGGTGGTGTGCGCGTTGTACGGATGCGTGTCGAGGAACAGGTCGGCCAGCGGGTAACGGGCCAGGTACTGCGGATGCGGCAGCTTGGCCATGAACACCAGGCGCGCCGGGTCCAGGCCGGCAGCCTGCGCGGCAGTGCGCAGGCGGGCGTCGGCCTGGCCCGGTCCGGACAGCAGCCACAGTACGCTGCCGGGCACTGCCTGCAGCACTGCGAAGGCACGGCCCATGCTGCGCGGGTTGAGCTTGTAGCTGTTGTTGAAACAGCAGAACACTACGCCCTGCGCGGGCAGTCCGCAGTCCGCACGGGTCGGCGCAGGCTCCAGCACGCGCGTATTGTCTGACGGCTGGAAGGCTCGTGGCAGGCGCAGCACGCGTTCGCTGTAGCACGGCTCCAGTGCCGGCGGCAGGGCGAAGGCATCGCCGATCACCGCATCCATCCACGGCGCACCGGACGTGCCGGGATAGGCCAGCCAGTTCAACTGCAGCGGGGCAGGGCGCATCGCCAGCACTTCCGGCGTACCGCCGCCGCCCCAGCCGCGCAGGTCGAACAGCAGGTCGATGCCCTGTGCGCGGATGCGTGCAGCAGTGTCTGCATGGCGCAGTGCGGCCACATCATGCAGCTGCGTGGCCACCTGCAGGCGCTGGCGGATGCGGCTGCCGTCATCGTGGTTCAACGCGAACAGGTGCAGCTGCAACGCCGGGTCACGACGCAACTGCTCGAACAGGGCCACGGTCAACAATCCGGTGGGATGCGCGCCGAAACCATTGGAAAGGAAGCCGACCCGCAGCGGGCCCTGGGAACGCACCTTCACTGGCGGCAACGGCCGCACTGAAGTGGCAACGGCGGATGCACGGGCACGCGCGCAGGCCAACTGCTCGGCTGCGCTGGCATCTTCGCTGAGGAACGCGAACGGTTCGACCACGCCCTGCCCAGAGGCAAGTGCACCACGTACCTGTGCCGCCAGCGCGTCCACGTCCTGCCAGTCGCACAGGCGACGCTGCCAGGCCAGGCGCTGGGCGGCGATATAGGGTTCGCCCGGCATCAGTGCATGCGCACGGCGATAGGCTGCCGCCGCGCCTTCGGCATCATCGGCATCTTCCAGCGCATGGCCCAGCCACAGGGCAATGCCCGGGTGCTGCGGGGCCAACGCCGAGGCCTGGCCGAGCAGTTTCGCCGCATCGGCATGCGCGCCGGCCATCCAGGCCACGCGGCCCAGCCGCGCCAGCGCTTCAGGGTGGTTCGGGCGCAGCTGCAGTGCACGGCGCGCGGCATGCTCGCCGGCGGCTATGTCGCCGGCTTCCAGTTCCAGGTCCGCCAGCATCACCCAGGCGACGAAGTCGCCCGGCTGGCGTGCAATCGCCTGTTGCAGGTGCTGCCGCTGCTGCCAGGCCGACATGCGACTCAGCCCGCCGACAACTGGGCCAGGGCGTCGACCTGGTGCTCGTGGCTGAGCCGCTGCAGCAGCGGGTCGAGGTCGCCGGCCAGCACGTTGGGCAGGTCGTACAGGGTCAGGCCTTCCACGCGGTGGTCGGTGATCCGGCCCTGCGGGAAGTTGTAGGTGCGGATGCGTTGGCTGCGGTCACCGCTGCCCACCTGCAGGCGCCGCGACTCGGCCTGCGCCGCGTCCTGGCGCTGGCGCTCGGCATCGAGCAGCTGTGCCTTCAGGCGCTTCATCGCCTTGTCGCGGTTGGCGTGCTGGCTGCGCTCGGTCTGGCATTCCACCACCACGCCGGTCGGCACGTGGGTGATGCGGATGGCCGATTCGGTCTTGTTGACGTGCTGGCCGCCGGCACCGGACGAACGAAACGTATCCACCTTCAGGTCGGCCGGGTTGATGACGATGTCATCGACCTCATCGGCCTCGGGAATGATCGCCACGGTGGCCGCCGAGGTATGGATGCGGCCCTGCGATTCGGTGGCCGGCACGCGCTGCACGCGGTGCGTGCCCGATTCGAACTTCAGGCGCGAGAACGCGCCACGCCCGACCACGCGCGCCACCACTTCCTTGAAGCCGCCATGCTCGCCCGGGCTGTCCGATTCGATCTCGACCTTCCAGCCCTGGCGCTCGGCGTAGCGGGCGTACATGCGGAACAGGTCGCCGGCAAAGATCGCGGCCTCGTCGCCGCCGGTACCGGCGCGCACTTCCAGGAACAGGTTGCCTTCGTCACGCGGGTCGCGCGGCACCAGCAGCAGCGCCAGCTCCTGCTCCAGTTCCTGCAGGCGCGCCTGTGCAGCAGCGATTTCCTCATCGGCCAGCTCGCGCAGGTCCGGGTCGGCGCGCATGCCTTCGGCGGCGGCCAGATCGGCCTTGGCACGGGCTTCATCGGCCAGGGCGATGGCGATCGGTTCAAGTTGGGCGAATTCGCGCGAAAGGTCGCGGAAACGAGTGTTGTCGGCGACCACATCGGGTTCGGCGAGCAGGCGTTCCAGTTCTTCGCGGCGCTCGGCCAGCGCTTCCAGCTTACGGCGCAGGGTCGGCGTCATCGGGTCTCACGGGTGGGTGGCGGTAACCCGGCGTGGCCGGGAACAGGCGCTCGGCGGCGCGGGTCAGGTCGGCATCGCCACTCAGCGCGGCCGCACGCAGGGCGGCGGTCGGCGGATGCAGCAGGCGGTTGGTCAGGCCGTGGGCAAGCAGCTCCAGCACTTCGTCGGCCGGCTTGCCGTTGGCCAGTTGCTGGCGTGCGCGCTCCAGCAGCTCGGCACGGGTGGCTTCGCCGAACGCGCGCAGCTGCCGCAGCGGCGCCTGATGGGCGCTGGCCTGCTGGGTCTCGACGAAGCGCGACACCTGCAGGTCGATGATCGCCTCGGCTTCGGCGGCGGCCTCGCGGCGGCCACGGCGGTTGTCTTCCACCGCGCGTTCGAGATCGTCCACGGTGTAGAGGAAGGCGTCGTTGAGCGTGCCGACCTCGGCCTCGATGTCGCGCGGTACGGCCAGGTCGAACAGCAGCATCGGCTTGTGCCGGCGCGCGCGCAGGGCCTTGGCTACCATTTCGCGATGGATCACCGGTTCGCGCGCAGCGGTGGCCGAGAACACCACGTCGGCCTCACCCAGGTGGCGGTCCAGTTCGGTCAGCGGCAGCGCCACGCCACCATGTCGGCTGGCCAGTTCCTGCGCGTGGGCGAGGGTGCGGTTGGCGATCAGCAGCCGGCGTACCTTGCCTTCGCTCAGGTGCCGTGCAGCCAGTTCGATGGTCTCGCCGGCACCGACCAGCAGTACGGTGGAATCGTCCAGCCGCGCGAACGCGTTCTGCGCCAGGCGCACCGCAGCCGACGCCACCGATACCGGGTTGGCGCCGACCTGGGTATCGGTGCGCGCACGCTTGGCCACCGAGAAGGCCTGCTGGAACAGGCGGTCCAGGCGTTGGCCGAGCAGGCCATGGTCGCGCGCGGTCGACCAGGCATCCTTCACCTGGCCGAGGATCTGCGGTTCACCCAGCACCATCGAGTCCAGCCCGGTGGCGACCCGGAACAGGTGGCGCACGGCCTCGGCGTCAGCGTGCTGGTACAGGTAGCCCTGCAGGTCGCCGGCCTGGGTGTGCAGCCACTGGTCCAGCGCCTGTGCCGAATCGGCCACGGCGTACAGCTCGGTGCGGTTGCAGGTGGACAGCAGCACCGCCTCGGCGATCTGCGGAGTATCGCGCAGCGAACCGAGCGCGCGCGGCAACGCCTCACCGGCGAAGGCCGCGCGCTCGCGCAGCTCCACCGGTGCGGTCTGGTGATTCAGTCCGAGCACCCACAGGGTCATTGTTCAGTTGCTTGCGATAAGCTGCTGGCCATTGGACGACATTTTAAGGCCCCGATGCCGACGATGCCCGCATTGATTCGCATCCCCAGTGTTCTGCTGCTGTCCCTGGCCTGCAGCCAGGCCCTGGCGGCGGTGCCGGCCAAGGCCCCCGTGCGGGCTGCGGCCACTGAGGAACTGGCGCTGGAACCGGTGATGGCCGGTGAGTTCGCGCTGCAGGCCGGCAAGCTGGCCGAGGCCGCGCGCTGGTACCTGCAGGCGGCCCAGCAGACCGACGGCGACGCCGGCCTGGCCGAGCGCGCGACCCGCATTTCCATGCTCGCCAACGATGATGCCAGCGCCGCCAAGGGCCTGGCCCTGTGGCAGCAGCGCGCCCCGCGTTCGTTGACCATGCGCAGTGCGGCCGGTGCACTGGCCATGCGCCAGGGCGATGTGAAGGCGGCCCGCACCGAACTGCAGGGCCTGCTGGCCGACCCCGACGAGCGCGGCTGGAAGTTCGCCCTGGCCGCACTGATCGGTGGCGGCCGTGATCCGGCGGTGCCCGCGCAGGTGCTGGGTGAGCTGGTCGACGCCAATGCCATTCCGCCGAAGATCGAAGCCTGGCAGGAGTTTGGCCGCCTTGCCCTGCGCATGGAAAAGCCCGAGCTGGCCCGGCGCATGATCGATGAAGTGGTCAAGCGCTTCCCGGAAGAGCCACGTGTGGCGCTGCTGCGTGCCAGCCAGCTGCAACAGGCGGGCGAGACCGGCAAGGCGTTGTCGCTGCTGCACGATGTGGAGCCGAAGACCCGCCAGGACCCGGAGCTGCGCAATGCGGTGGCCATTGCCTATGACAGTCTCGGCCAGCCGTCCGCCGCCGAGCGCGTGCTGGCGTTCGGCCCGCAGGACGTGCAGACCTGGGGCATGCGCGCCTCGCTGCTGGCCAAGCAGGGCGACAAGGCCGCGCTTTCCAATCTCTACAACGAACTGTCGCGGCAGGCGGCCAAGCCGGACCCGGCGCAGCGCCTGCTGCTGGGCAAGATCGCCGAGTACCTGAAGCGTTATCCCGAGGCGGTGCAGTGGTACCACAGCGTGCCCGGTGGCGATGAGCTGAGCGAAGCGCGCCTGCGCGCAGCCAATGCCCAGGCTCTGGCCGGGCGCCTGCCGCTGGCGCTGGAAGAAGTGCATGCGATCCAGTCCGATGCTGTGGTCGACGACGATGTGCGCCGCGACGCCTACCTGCTGGAAGCCGAACTGCGCCAGCGCGCCGACGACAGCGCCGGTGAACTGGATGCGCTGGCCCGCGGCCTGGCCGCTTACCCGGATGACAACGGCCTGCTGTACGCCCGTGCGCTCACCTGGGAACGCCGCGACGACATCCCGCGCGCCGAGGCGGATCTGCGCAAGATCCTGGTGACCGAGCCGGAGAACGTGCCGGCTTTGAACGCGCTGGGTTACACCCTGGCCGATCGCACCGGCCGCCTGCAGGAAGCACTGGAGCTGATCGACCGCGCCCGCGTGGCCGAACCGGACAACGCCGCCATCGTCGACAGCTACGGCTGGGTGCTGTATCGCCTGGGCCGCAAGGAAGAGGCACTGGTGCAGCTGCGCCGGGCCTGGACCCTGGCCAAGGACCCGGAGATCGCTTCGCACGTTGGCGAAGTGCTATGGGTGCTGGGCAAGCACGATGAGGCCCGTCATTTCTTCGAGGAAGCGGCCAAGCTCGACCCTGAAAACCGCGCGCTGCTGCGCGCCCTCGAGAAATTCAATCCATGAGTGTTTCCCTGATCCGGCCGCTGCTGTTGGCAACTGCGGCTCTGGCGCTGACCGCCTGTACCAGCGTGGGCACGCAGAAGATCCCGGCGCCGGCGGTGGTCGAGGTTGTTTCGGCCGAGGCGGCGCAGGCCGAAGCGGCGCGCGTGGCCGCGCTGCAGGCACAGCCGGACTGGGCTTTCCAGGGCCGGGTCGCGGTCAGCAAGGGCAAGGACGGCGGCAGCGGACGCATCGACTGGAAGCAGGAAGGACGCCGCTATGTGGTCGAGCTGAGCGCGCCGGTGACCCGGCAGAGCTGGAAGCTGACCGGCGATACCCATTCCGAAGCCGGTCGCCTGGAAGGACTGGCCGGCGGGCCGCGTGACGGCGAAGACGCCCAGCAACTGCTGCTGGAGGCGACCGGCTGGGACATTCCGGTCAACCAGCTGCCGGCGTGGATCCGTGGCCTGGTGGCCGGTGATGCTGCCGGTCCGGAGAAGGTCGAGCGTGATGGTGAAGGCCGGCCGCGTCGCATGCAGCAGATGGGCTGGCAGGTGCAGTACCTGGACTGGTACCCGGCCGAGGCCGGGCGCCCGGCGCTGCCGCGCCGGATCGAGGCCGGCAATGGCGACGCCAAGGTGCGCCTGCTGGTCGACCAATGGGGGCAGGGCACCCCATGAGTGCCGGGCGCGATGACACAGGCTGGTCCTGGTGGCCGGCCCCGGCCAAGCTGAACCTGTTCCTGCACATCACCGGCCGCCGCGCCGACGGTTACCACGAGCTGCAGACCGTGTTCCGGCTGCTGGACTGGGGCGACCGCATCGGCCTGCGCCTGCGTGAAGACGGCCAGGTGCGCCGGCAGGGCGAGGGGCTGGCTGGCGTGGCCGAGGCCGATGATCTGGCGGTGCGTGCCGCGCGATTGCTCAAAGAAGTGGCAAATGTCGCGCAAGGTGCGGACATCGTCGTTGAAAAGCATGTATCTGCCGGTGGCGGCTTCGGCGGCGGTTCGTCCGATGCCGCCACCGTGCTGGTGGTGCTGAACCGCCTGTGGCGGGCCGGTCTGGACGAGGACGCGCTTGCCGCGCTGGGCCTGCGCCTGGGGGCGGACGTGCCGGTGTTCGTGCGCGGGCGCAATGCCTGGGCCGAAGGGGTGGGCGAGCGCCTGCAGCCGATCGCGCTGGAACCGGCCTGGTATGTGGTGGTTGAACCGGGCGTTCATGTTCCCACCCCGGCCCTGTTCGCAGACCCGGATTTGACGCGCGACAGCCCAGTGGCGAAAATAGAGGACTTCGCTTCCGGAACCCTGGTCGGGAACGCGTTCGAACCGGTGCTGCGCCGCCGTGAGCCTGCCGTCGAGGCAGCGTTCGCCGCGTTGAGCGATATCGGCACGGCGCGGCTGACCGGTTCGGGAAGTGGTTGTTTCGTCGAGTTCGCATCGCAGTCTGCCGCAGAGCAGGGACGGTCGAAGTTGCCGAAGGAGTTGCGGGCAAGGGTGGCAGCGGGCGTTGCGCGTTCGCCACTGCTGGATGCACTCGAGCAACACTGATTTATCAATGCAGGGGCGTCGCCAAGAGGCCCAAGGCACCAGGTTTTGATCCTGGCATTCGTAGGTTCGAATCCTACCGCCCCTGCCAATAGCGGCTGTGTCCGCGCCTTCCAGCGCATCGCCCGCGCGGGACGTGGAAACAACCGCGGTGTTGTCAGCAGCAAGGGTCCATCGGGGTCCTTGCCGACTCCGGATCCCCGCCACTCGTCCCCGCCCGAGACAATCATGATGCAAGAGTCCCCGAACCTGCTGGTCTTTTCCGGCAACGCCAACAAACGTCTGGCGCAGAACATCTGCAAGGAACTGGGGGTTCGCCCGGGCAAGGCGCTGGTCTCGCACTTCTCCGATGGTGAAGTGCAGGTGGAGATCGAAGAGAACGTCCGCAAGCAGGACGTGTTCGTGATCCAGCCGACCTGCGCGCCGAGCGCGGAAAACCTGATGGAACTGCTGGTGCTGATCGACGCGCTCAAGCGCGCATCGGTGGCCAGCGTGACCGCCGTGGTGCCGTACTTCGGTTACTCGCGGCAGGATCGCCGCATGCGTTCCTCGCGCGTGCCGATCACCGCCAAGCTGGCGGCGAAGATGTTCAGCACCGCTGGCGCTGATCGCGTGCTGACCGTCGACCTGCACGCCGACCAGATCCAGGGCTTCTTCGATATTCCGGTGGACAACGTGTATGCGTCCCCGCTGCTGCTGGCCGACATCTGGCGTGCCTACGGCACCGAGAACCTGATTGTTGTCTCGCCGGACGTGGGCGGCGTGGTCCGCGCCCGTGCGGTGGCCAAGCGCCTGGATGACGCCGACCTGGCGATCATCGACAAGCGCCGCCCGCGCGCCAACGTCTCCACCGTGATGAACATCATCGGTGACGTCGAAGGCAAGACCTGCGTGATGGTCGATGACATCGTCGACACCGCCGGCACCCTGTGCGCCGCTGCTGCTGCCCTGAAGGCGCGCGGTGCGCTCAAGGTCGCCGCCTACTGCACCCACGCGGTGCTGTCGGGCCCGGCGGTGGACAACATCACCAATTCCCAGCTCGACGAGCTGGTGGTGACCGACACCATCCCGCTGAAGGACGCGGCGCGGGTGTGCAGCAAGATCCGCCAGCTGAGCGTGGCGGAAATGCTGGCCGAAACGATGCGCCGCATCGCCTTCGGCGAGTCGGTCAGCTCGCTGTACGTCGACTGAGTTCTTCGCCCCTGCCGGCAACGGCGGGGGCATACCCGGATGCTTCTGGTCGCGGAAGCATCTTCAACCGCCACGCCGCAGGGCGCGGCAACAACCTGAGTAGTCGAAAATGTCGAAGACCCATGAAATCAAGGTCACCAAGCGTGAACTGCAGCGTAAGGGTGCGAGCCGCCGCCTGCGTCACGCCGGTGTGATCCCGGCCATCGTGTACGGCGGCAACGCCGAGCCGGTCGCCATCAGCCTGGACCACAACGAAATCTGGCTGGCCCAGCAGAACGAGTGGTTCTATGCCTCGATCCTGGACCTGAACCTGGATGGCCAGGTGCAGAAGGTCCTGCTGCGTGACATGCAGCGCCACCCGTACAAGCAGCTGATCATGCACCTGGACTTCCAGCGCGTGAACGAGAACGAAGCCCTGACCGCTTCGGTCCCGCTGCACTTTGTCAACGAAGACACCTCGCCGGCCGGCAAGGCTGCCGACGTCGTGGTCACCCACGAACTGAAGGAAGTGACCATCACCTGCCTGCCGAAGGACCTGCCGGAGTCGATCGAAGTCGACCTGGGCGAGCTGAAGGCCGGTGACGTGGTGTACCTGTCCGACATCAAGCTGCCGAAGGGCGTGGAAATCCCGGCCCTGGCGCTGGGCAAGGACCACGACGACGCCATCGTCACCGCCAAGGCCGGCAAGGCCGACGCGGCTGACGAAGAAGCGGCTGCCGCCGAGTAATACCGCTACGGTGCCTGCCTCCGGGCAGGCACCGTATTGGAAGGAACCATGGCAGGACTGCGACTGATCGTCGGTCTGGGCAACCCCGGATCGGAACACGCCCGGACCCGGCACAATGCCGGGTTTCATTTCGTTGAGGCCCTGGCGGAAAAAGCCGGTGCACGATGGAATGTGGACAGCAAGCTGTTCGGTGAGACCGCCAAGGTCGAGATCGCCGGGCAGACGGTGTGGCTGCTCAAGCCCGCCACCTTCATGAACCTCAGCGGCAAGTCGGTCACCGCCGCACAGCGGTTCTGGAAGATCGAGCCGGAAGAAACCCTGCTGGCCCACGACGAACTGGACCTGGCGCCCGGCGTGGCGCGGCTGAAGTTCGACGGTGGCCACGGTGGCCAGAACGGCCTGCGCGACACCATCCGCCTGCTCGGCCACGGCAAGTTCCATCGCCTGCGCGTGGGTATCGGCCATCCTGGCCACAAGGACCGCGTGGTGGGTTGGGTGCTGGGACGCCCTTCCAAGGATGATGACGTACTGATTTCGCGCGCCATCGACGATGCCATCGACGTGCTGCCGCTGGCAGTGCAGGGCGACTTCAGCGAAGCGATGAAGCGGCTTCATACCCCGAAATAGCCCGCTTTCGGTAGGTGCCAACCTTGGTTGGCACACAATGATCGACACCGAGATGGATTGGCCAAGCAGCGCGCGCGCTGTTTCACCAATCACTTTCACCCCAGAGAGCTGTCACCCATGGGTATCAAATGCGGCATCGTCGGCCTGCCCAACGTCGGCAAGTCGACCCTGTTCAATGCGCTGACCAAGGCGGGTATCGCCGCGGCGAACTTCCCGTTCTGCACCATCGAACCGAACGTCGGCATCGTGCCGGTGCCGGACCCGCGCCTGAACGAGCTGGCGGGCATCATCAACCCGCAGAAGGTCATCCCGACTGCGGTCGAGTTCGTCGACATCGCCGGCCTGGTGGCCGGTGCTGCCAGCGGTGAAGGCCTGGGCAACAAGTTCCTGGCGCACATCCGCGAAGTCGACGCGATCACCCACGTGGTGCGCTGCTTCGAGCACGGCGACATCGTGCACGTGGCCGGCAAGGTCGATCCGATCTCGGACATCGAAACCATCGACACCGAGCTGGCGCTGGCTGACCTGGACAGTGTCGAGAAGGCGCTGAACCGTGCCGAGCGTGCGGCCAAGGGCGGCGACAAGGACGCAGCGGCGCGCAAGCCGGTGCTGGCCAAGCTGCAGGCTGCGCTGTCCGACGGCAAGGCCGGTCGCTCGGCGGGCCTGGACGAGGAAGAGAAGGCGCTGGTGCGCGATCTGTTCCTGCTGACCCTGAAGCCGGTGATGTACATCGCCAACGTGCTGGAAGACGGTTTCGACAACAACCCGCACCTGGAAGCCGTGCGTGCGCATGCCGCCGCCGAAGGCGCGCAGGTGGTGCCGGTGTCGGCCGCGATCGAAGAAGAGCTGTCCCAGCTCGATGACGAAGACCGCGATACCTTCCTGGCCGACCTGGGCCTGAGCGAGCCGGGCCTGAACCGCGTGATCAACGCGGCCTACAGCCTGCTCGGCCTGCAGACCTACTTCACCGCCGGCGTGAAGGAAGTCCGCGCGTGGACCGTGCGCAAGGGCGCCACCGCCCCGCAGGCCGCCGCGGTCATCCACACCGACTTCGAGAAGGGCTTCATCCGCGCCGAAACCATCGCGTATGACGACTTCATCAAGTACAAGGGCGAAGCCGGCGCCAAGGAAGCCGGTCGCCTGCGCCTGGAAGGCAAGGAATACCGCGTGCAGGAAGGCGACGTGCTGCACTTCCGCTTCAACGTCTGATCCAGCGGCATCGGATCGACCCAGGACGCCCCGCCTTGTGCGGGGCGTTCGCGTTTCTGGTGATGGACAAAAAAGCACCAGGCTGCGAAACGCTTGCGGTGCGACGTTTGCCGGCACTTGTCCACAGCAAACTCCCATCGCTTTCCACGCCGGATGTGGAAAACCGTGGGGGGCGGATCCCTTTCCACGGGAAAGGGCTCCGACCCCGATCAGTGCAGTCGGACCGTGGACAGAATTTCACCACGCTTCGAAACGCCTGCGCTGCAATGCTCGCGCCCACTTGTCCACACCAAGTTCCCATCGCTCTCCACGTCCGGTGTGGAAAACAATCGAAGGACATGGGCAAAAAATCACCACGTCCGGAAACGCCCGCACTGCAAGCCTCGCGGCCACTTGTCCACACCAAGTTCCCATCGCTTTCCACGCGCGGTGTGGAAAACCCGCGTGGCCCGCTCTGGTAGTCGCCCACCTTGGTGGGCGCGTGGCAGATCAGTGCCCACCAAGGTGGGCATCTACCAGAGCCAGGTTCCCAAACAACAAGGCCCGCCAATGGCGGGCCCTGTCGTCCACGTTCTGCAATGCGGCGTGCCTTACAGCGCGCTGCCACCGAACTTGTGGGTGTACTGCAGGTTGATGGTGCGGCCGACGCTGTCGAACCAGGACACGTCGTAGTACGGATACGCGGTGTACGTGGCGTCCTTCGGCGGCATCTTGTTGAACACGTTGACCACCGACAGCGACAGGCGCGAGTGGTCGTCGAAGCGGTACTGCAGCGACGCGTTGTAGCGGTAGGTTGCCTTGATGTACGGGCTGTCACCGCTGTCCCACTTGAATACCTGGTCGTAGCTGTCCGAGGTCGGCAGCTTGCCCAGGCGCGAACCATAGACCGTGGCCGACCACGCGTCCTTCTCCCAGGTCACGCTCAGGCTGGTCTTGGTACGCGGGATGTCGAAGTTGCTGTTGACCGCGAACTGGTCCTGGATCGGATCACCGGGGTAGCGCTGGAAATCGTGCTTCTTCACCCAGGTGTGGGTGCCGTTGAGGATGAAGTCGCCGATGCCGGTCTGCAGGCGGTAGCGCAGGCCAATGTCGATGCCGGAGGTGGATTCGCGGGCGACGTTGATCGGGGCGACACGCACGCCGTACAGGCGGCCATCACTGGTGCGGGTGATGCGGTCGAGCGCGTCCACGCAGGTCGGCGAGTTGATGTCGGCACTGCCGAGGCGGCAGTTCGCTTCGCTGGCCAGGATCGTGCGCACGTCCATGTCCTGCACCTGCTTGCGCATGTCGATGTCGAACCAGTCCACCGACAGGTCCAGGCCGATTGCCGGCGACCAGACGAAGCCGGCACTCCACGAGGTGCTGGTTTCCGGGTCGAGCTGGCGGTTGCCGGTGCGGCTGCGGATCAGGTTGTGCTCGTAGTCGGAACAGTCGGCGGCATCGTCGGCGCGGCAGCTGTACAGGTCCACTGCGCTGGTCTCGTCGTTGCCCGGGCCGGCGAACACGTAGTGGAGGTCCGGCGCACGGAACGCGGTGCCGTACGAACCACGCACCAGCAGGGTGTCGATCGGGCGCCATTCCAGACCGCCGCTCCAGGTCGCCTTGCCGATGGTGTGGCCGGAATAGCGGTACTGGTCGTAGCGGCCGGCCACGCTCAGGTTGACCGTCTCGTGCAGCGGCATGCGCAGCTCCGCAGCGGTCGCCCAGCGGTTGCGCGAACCGTTGCCGTCCGAATCCTTCCAGCTGTAGTAGTAGTACTCGGTCGCCAGCGGATCGGGGTTCAGCGAGTACGCCTGCTGGCCCACTTCCACGGTCGCGGCGAAGCCGGCATCACCGCCCGGCAGGCCGAACAGCGCGGAATTGGTCAGCGTGAACGCAGCCGTCTCGGTGCGCGACTTCGGGGTGTAGGTGGTGCGCGCCGCGATCGAATCGTACTCGGCGCGGGTCAGCGGCCGGTACAGGCGCGACGGGTCGGCGTTGTAGATCGGGAAGCCGTCGTCGTCCACGCCCAGCTGCGGGCCCAGGAACAGGTCATTGGCTTTGGCGGCGATGATCTGTGCCCAGCTGATCCGCGACTGGTACTGCGAATGGCTCAGGGCCGCTTCGTAGTCCCAGTTGCCGGCCAGGTTGCCCATGAAGCCGGTGGTCACGCTGAAGGTCTTCTGCGTGCTGCGCACCATTGCATTGCGCAGGCCACCCATCTCCTCGGGCGAGAACTGGCGCTGCCAGAACTCGATCTCGCCGGTGGCCTGGTTGTTGAAATAGCCCGACTCATCGCCGTTGGCGTCCATGCGGCCCCACTTGGTGACGTCGCGCATCAGCGACATCGTGTGGTAGCCCAGCTGCACATCGGCGAACCACTGCTGGCCGTTGTCGAAGTCGTAGCTCAGCGAGGCGTAGCCATTGGCGCCGCGGCGCTTGCTGAGGATGGTGCCGTAGCCGATCGAGCTGTCGCTGCCGCAGTAGTAACCGTAGCGCGGGCGGTAGGCGCGGTAGGTGCTGCCCTGGTTCTGCCCGGCCAGCGCTTCGCAGGTGGCCGCGCCCGGATCCAGGTAGTCGTCGTTGTAGTCCGTGCGCAGGTAAGCGCGGCGTGCGATGCGTGAGCCCTCGGTGGGGCCGTCCTGGGTCGAATCCTGGATATCGCGCTCGTACGCCCACAGCGGGGTCTGCGACTGCAGTTCAACGCTGTACACGGCGTTGAAGTTGCCACGGCTGAAGCCACTGGCCAGGCTCATGTCGAACGACTCGCCACCGCCTTCGCTGGTGGTGCCCATGCGCATGTCGACGGTGGTGCCGTCGGCCTTCTTCTTCAGGATGAAGTTGACCACGCCGGCGATCGCGTCCGAACCGTAGATGGCCGAGGCACTGCCGGTCAGCACTTCGATGCGCTCGATCATGCCCAGCGGGATGTTGGAGACGTCGGTGAAGTTGCTGCGGCCCTTGAACGGCATCGGGAAGTCGGCGATGCGGCGGCCATTGACCAGCACCAGCGTGTGGTTCGGGCCCAGCCCGCGCAGGTCCACCTGCTGGGCGCCCGGCGAGAAGTCGGCGCCGCTGGACGACTGCTGGCTCTGCGTCTCACCGCCGTTCTGGGTCATCGAGCGCAGCACGTCGGGCACGCTGGTGAAGCCGCTGGAGCGGATCTGCTCGGCGCTGATCACCGTGATCGGGGCGGGGCCTTCCACCTGGGCGCGCGGAATGCGCGAACCGGTGACCTGCACCGCATCCAGTTGTTGAACCGAAGAGGAGGCCGGTGCCTGGGCCGCCGCGGAAGCAGCCACGCCCATCAACGCCAGCTGGATCGACCACGCCATCGCCTTTCTACGCATGAGGAATTCTCGGAAATGAAGCCGGCCCGCAGAGGAGGGGCCCTGTCCCCCATTCAGATTTCCGGAATGGGCGCGCGCATTTAACGCCTTTTTCATGCCCTTGACTACTGGGTCCCTATCTGGCAAAGAGTGAAAACGCTTGCAAGTCGATTTTGTTCAGGGAGATCAAGATGCGACGCCTCCATTGCACCCTGCGTGCCCCCTTCGCCTGGCTGGCGCTGCTGGTGTTGGACGTGCCGTTGGCCGCCCTTGCGCAGGACCTGCAGGGCCCGGGCTTCGCCTACTACGAAGCCGGGGATCTCGACGCACCCCGGCCCGGCCCGCGCGCGCCGGCCATGATGCTGATGGGCGGTGGCGAATGGGTGCCGGAGGCCTTTCACTGGTGGCTGAAGCAGGCCGGCAACGGCCGCGTGCTGATCCTGCGCGCTTCTGGCAGTGATGAACTGCAGGACCGCCTGTATCGCGAGATTGGCGGGACCACCGCAGTGCAGACGCTGGTCTTCGACAGCCGCCGCGGCGCCGACGATCCGGCCGTGCTGCGCGTGGTGGCTGCGGCCGATGCCATCTTCATTGCCGGTGGTGACCAGTCGCGCTACATCCGCTTCTGGAAGGGCACCGCGCTCAACCGCGCGCTCAATGCCCATGTGCGCGCCGGCAAGCCGATTGCCGGTACCAGCGCCGGGCTGGCCATCCTCGGTGGCTACGCCTACGGCGCGATGGACGGCGGCAGCATCACCTCCGCCGGTGCGCTGGCCGACCCGATGGGCAGTGCGGTGACCATGGACAGTGGCTTCCTGCAGATGCCCTACCTGCAGCGCGTGGTCACCGACACCCACTTCGACAAGCGCGATCGGCTTGGCCGCCTGATCGTGTTCGTGGCGCGCGCCGCGCAGGACAGTGGCGACCCCGACATCGTCGGCATCGGCGTCGACGAGGACACCGCCCTGTGCGTGGAGCCCGATGGCCAGGCGCAGGTCTACAGCGCCGACGGCGAAGGCAAGGTCTGGGTGGTCAGCCCCGGCCGCGATGCCGACCGTCTGGTCGAGGGCGAGCCGCTGCGCTTCCACGCGGTACCGGTAACGGTGGTCGCCAGCGGCAGCCGCATGCGCCTGGATGACTTCCAGGCCGACGCCGACTACCAGGCCGTGGCCGACGTCAGCGACGGCGAGATTGAGTTCACGCTTCGGTAGTGCCGGCCGCTGGCCGGCAACTCGCCTTCCCTGATGCGCCCCTTGCCGGCCAGCGGCCGGCACTACCCCGCAATCCATTCCCTCGTTCTGCTGGAGACGTACCCGATGAAACTGCGCCTGGCGCTGTCCGCACTGTTGTCCCTGCCCATGCTTGCCCAGGCCGCACCGGCGGCTTCACCGCTGCTGGTCATCCACGGCGGCGCCGGCGTCGAGCGCAAGGACCTGTCGCCGGCCGAGGAAAAGGCCGCACGTGACGCGCTGCGGGCGGCCCTGTTGAAGGGGCATGCGGAGCTGGCGGCGGGTCGCCCCGCGTTGGCTGCAGTCACCGCTGCGATCACCGTCCTGGAGGACGATCCCGCCTTCAACGCCGGCAAGGGCGCGGTGTTCACCCATGACGGCCACAACGAGCTGGATGCCGCAGTGATGGACGGGGCCACCCAGGCTGCAGGCGCGGTGGCCGGCGTGCAGCGGGTGCGCAACCCGATCCTGCTGGCGCAGACCGTGATGCAGAAATCCAGGCACGTGATGATGGTGGGGCAGGGCGCCGAAGCCTTCGCGGTCGAGCAGGGGATGTCTTTGGTCGATCCCTCCTACTTCCGTACGGAGAAGCGTTGGCAGCAGCTGCAGCGTGCACTCAAAGAAGAGGCCAGTGGCCAGGCGCATGCCGACCTGGAGACTGCAAAGCACTTCGGGACCGTCGGTGCGGTCGCATTGGATGCGCAGGGGCACCTGGCCGCCGGTACCTCCACTGGTGGCATGACCAACAAGCGCTATGGCCGGGTGGGTGACTCGCCGATCATCGGTGCAGGCACCTGGGCCGATGCGCGCTGTGCGGTGTCCGGCACCGGCTGGGGCGAGTACTACATCCGCACCGCGGCCGCGCACGAGATCTGCGCACGCATGCGCTACCAGGGGCAGACGCCGGAACAGGCCGGCAAGGGCGTGATCAACGAGACGATTCCGCAGATGGGGGGTGACGGCGGTGCGATCGTGCTCGCTGCAGACGGAAAAATGGCCACGCCATTCAACACCCAAGGCATGTATCGGGGCTGGATCGGCGGCGACGGCGTCCCTCATGTCGCAATTTTCGCCAACGAGACCCTGCCGGTTCCCGGGCAATAACCTTGCGTATCAATGGGTTTGCGACAGCGTGTGAAAAAAATGGAAAAAAGCGTTGACAGCCCCTCGTCCCATCAGCAGAATAAGCGGCTCACCACCACGCACCGCAACGCTTCGGCGGCAACGGAGTGGGGTGGTAAGGAGGGATACCCAAGCGGCCAACGGGGGCAGACTGTAAATCTGCTGGCTTACGCCTTCGGTGGTTCGAATCCACCTCCCTCCACCAGTTTCACGTTGTGACATTCCCGGCGCGGGAGTAGTTCAATGGTAGAACCTCAGCCTTCCAAGCTGATGGTGCGGGTTCGATTCCCGTCTCCCGCTCCATTGAATGAACTTTGAATATTATCGAGTTCATGTCATAATGCAAAACTCGGCTCACGTAGCTCAGTCGGTAGAGCACTTCCTTGGTAAGGAAGAGGTCGAAGGTTCGATTCCTTTCGTGAGCACCATCTTAAGCATCACCTCTCAGACGAATTCGAGATAAGCAGCCATGGCCAAGGGTAAGTTCGAGCGCACCAAGCCGCACGTCAACGTCGGCACCATCGGTCACGTCGACCACGGCAAGACCACGCTGACCGCCGCACTGAC